>JACIWP010000019.1 GCA_014360855.1 Anaerolineae bacterium | reverse complement strand
GTGGTGCTGGGCTTCTTGACCAAACACGCCAGCGGGATACATCTGCTGGCCGCACCGCCCAGCCCGATATCCGCCGGCACGATCACCCCCAAGCTGGTAGGCACTGTCCTGCCCATCCTGCGCTCGCGCTTCGAGTTTGTGGTGATTGACATGCCCTCCTGCTTCGCCGAGACGAACCTGGTCGCGTTCGACCTGTCCGATATCATCATCCTGCTCGTCACCCCGGAGCTGGCCGGCCTCAAAGCCGCCCGCACCGCGCTGGACATCTTCGATTCGCTGGGCTATCGCAAGGAGCGTCTGTCCATCGTCCTGAACTGGACCTTCCCCAAGCGCGGCCTGCCCCAGCGCAACATCGAGGACGCTCTGCGCCTGCCGATTGACCTGGTCATTCCCTACGACCCCACGCCGTTCGTGGATGCGATCAACAGCGGCATCCCACTGCTCCAGGCCAACCCATCCGGCCGCATCGCCTTCGAACTGCAGAAATATGCCTATCAGCTGAGCGTAGAGTACATGCAGTACGCCAACGTGCCGGCCAGCGAGGTGCTGTCGCGCGTGCAGGCCGCTTTCGGGCATTAGGCAGGCGAGCCATGGAAGAGCGCACTTCCCCCGAACTGGAGCTGCTCCTCCGCTACATTGCCCAGGAACGCGGCATTGACTGCCGCAAATACAAGACCAACTTCCTGGAGCGCCGGCTCGCCTCCCGCATGCGCGTCCATCACGTCTCCGACTACCGATCCTACCTGTACATCCTGAAAAAACATCCCGAGGAGCTCGATGCCCTCCTGGACAACCTCACCATCAATCTGACCTACTTCTTCCGGGACCAGAGCGTCTTCGAGGCTCTGCGGAAAGAGGTCCTTGCTCCGCTGATCCGGGAGCGCGACCATCCCGGCCGGCGTCAGCTCCGGCTGTGGAGCGCCGGCTGTGCCACCGGCGAGGAACCATACTCCCTCGCCATCCTCCTGCATCAACTGCTGGGAACCGGCCTGCCGCACTGGGACATCACCCTCCTTGCCACAGACCTGGACGAGAAGGCGCTGGCGAAGGCGCGCGCCGGCGTGTACGATGCCTTCAGCTTCCGGGAAGTCCCCGCGCAGGAACTATCGCCCTATTTCGCCACACACAACAGCCGCTATCATCTCGTGCCCGAGGTCAAATCGCTGGTCACCTTCCAGCGCCATGATCTGCTCGGCGATTCCTACCCGTCCAACATGGATGTGATCTTGTGCCGCAATGTGCTGATTTATTTCACCCGCGAACAGCATGACTACATCTTTACCATGTTCCACCGCGCCCTGAGGGACGGCGGAGTGCTGGTCACCGGCAAGACGGAGATCATGCTGGGGCCGCAGGCGGCCTGCTTCAAGGCCGTCAACCTGCGTGAACACATCTACCGCAAGGTGGGAGGCGCAGTGCCATCCCGCCCGCCGGCATCGTCGTAGGAGTAATGCCCATGTCCACCGCAGAACACTGGTCCGAAGAACTGGCCCAATTCATCACCTTTAAGCTGGCGGACACCAGTTTCGGCGTCCCCATTGAACAGGTCCTGCGCATCGAAAGATACCGGCCGGCCACCCGCGTGCCCAACGCGCCCCCCTTCCTTGAAGGCGTGACCAATGTGCACGGCGATATCATCCCAGTGCTGGACCTGCAGAAGCGCCTGAAGGTCGGCCCTGGGGTATCGAATCACGAACGGGCGCGCATCATCATCGTGGAGGCCGCCGGCCAGAAGGTCGGCATGATCGTGGATGATGTCATCGGCATCGAACGCTTTGCGCTCGCGGAGATCGAACCACCCCCTCCCATGATCGCCGATATCAATGGGGTGTTCCTCGCCGGCATCATCCACCAGGAAGGCACAACGCTCATCCTGCTGGACCTGGCACGGGTGCTGACCCTCGCGGAACTGGAGGAGCTGGAAACACTGCATACCACACCCGCCCCACAAGATGAGTCATGACAGAGGGAGCGCGCCATGAGCCGATTTCGCACCCTGGTGGTGGATGACGCGGTGTTCGTCCGCCGGGCCATCGCCCAGATACTTCGTCCCAGCGAGTTTGAAGTCGTGGGCGAGGCCTCCAACGGCAAGGAAGCCGTCCAGGAATATCGCCGGCTCCAGCCGGACGTGGTATTGATGGACATCATGATGCCGGAGATGGACGGCATCGAGGCCGTGCGCCAGATCAAACAGGAACACCCTGATGCCAGGATCGTCATGTGCAGTGCGCTCGGTCAGGAAAAGGTCATCATTGAAGCACTTTCCGCCGGCGCGCTCGATTTCATCGTCAAGCCTTTTTTACCCGATAAAGTGCTGGCCACCCTCCGCCATGTGATGCGGTTATCCCAGAAGGGCGGGGAACACAGCGATACATGAACGCGAGACCAGGAAGATGGGCACATCTGCGCGCCTTGTCCGCCAACCGATCCGGCTGCTTATCATAGACCGCTCCTCCGCATGGCGGCGTGTGCTCGCCGGCCTGCTCTCACAGAGCGAAGAGGTGCGCGTCCTGGCATTGACCGACCCGGAAAATGCCCTGCCGGCCATTCACCAGCACCGTCCGGAGGTGCTTATCTGGGGCATTGATCCCTCTGACGTGTCGTCGCTTGCGCCACTGCGCAGTGTGCAGTATCTCCACATCCCTATCATCGCCATGATGACCGCTGTCGAGCCTCACCAGGCGAACGCCCTGCGCCGGCAGGGGGTCGTCGATATTTTCCTGAAGCCGGCCAATTTCCTGAGCGCCGACCTGAACGCTCTGCGCAAGGAGCTGACCGCGAAAATCCGCGCCGCCGCCGATTCTCGCCCTGGCACCGCCGGCCCGGAGACCGCTCCGGGCGTTCCAGCACGGCCGGCCACCCAGTCCCTGACCGCCCGGGCCAGACCCACCACTCAGACGTTAGTGCGCCCCCGTCCGCCCACCGCTCATCTCTTGCACCCTACTGACCCCATCGTGGTGGCTGTTGCCGCCTCCACGGGCGGGCCGCAGAGCCTGGACCGGGTCATCGCGGCTCTGCCGGCCGACCTGCCGGCGTGCGTCCTTATCGTCCAGCACATGCCGCCGGGCTTCACCGCCTCTTTCGCGGACCGGCTCAACCGCAAGGGGCAGTTCCCCGTAAAGGAAGCTGCGGAGGGCGACCCGGTACAGGCCGGCAGAGCCTACGTGGCGGCCGGCGGCTTTCACCTGACCGTCAGGCGCTCCTTCCCGGGCGGCCCCCTCTTCCTGCACCTCGACGAGTCGCCGCCCGTCAACGGCCTGCGGCCGGCGGCCAACGTGCTCTTCCATTCGCTGGTAGAGCAAGAGGTGGAGCGGATAGTGGCGGTCGTGATGACCGGCATGGGCACCGATGGCGCCGAGGGGGTACAGGCCGTCAAAGCACGCGGCGGCTGGGTCATCGCCCAGGATGAGGAGACCAGCGTCATCTACGGCATGCCCAAAGCCGCTGTCGCCACCGGCTGTGTAGACCTTATCGTCCCCCTGCCCTCCATACCGGAGGAAATCGTGAAAGCCGTCCAGACCATGCGTCTGCGAGAGCGTCTGCCATGATAGACATGAGCGAATATAAAGACCTGTTTCTCAGCGAGTCCCAGGAGCACCTGCAGGCCATGAACCAGCACCTGCTGGCGCTGGAACAGCGGCCTGACGATGAGGAGGCCATGAACAGCGTGTTCCGGGCCGCCCATACCCTCAAGGGCATGGCCAGCACCATGGGCTATGAGCAGATGGCCGGCCTGGCCCATGCACTGGAGGATCTGCTGGATGCTGTCCGACAGCGCCGGCTGTTGCCTTCCCCAGCCTGGTTCGACCTGGCCTTTGGGGCGGCCGACGCTCTGCAGACCCTGCTGAACGATATCGCCGGCGACCAGCCCCCCTCCATTGATGCGGAAGGCTGGGTGGAACGTTTGCGCTCCTTCCTCACCCGCGGCCAGCCCCAGGAAGCCGGCCCGGCGGCCCCCGCCGCACCGACCGCCGGCCTGCCTGGCGCCCCGGCAGGCCCTGCCGGGCTCATCCGCCTGAAAATCTTCCTAGACGCCAACTCCTCCCTGAAGGGCGCTCGGGCATACTCCCTGCTCCGCCAGTTGGAGGAACTCGGCCGGGTCGTGGATTCCATGCCGCATGCCGATGACCTCACTCGCATAGATTGGGGCACGGAACTGGTTGTCTTCCTACTGACAGAACTGCCGGCCGAACAAATCGTTGAGGTGCTCCGCGCCGCCCCGGATGTCGTGCACGTGGAAGCCCATTCCACCGTAGAGACAGCGGAACCCGCCGGCGAACCCGCACGCTCGACAGCCGCCGAAGCCCCGGTCCCCTCGGCGCCCGGGGCCCCGCCGGCTGAGGCGGCCGGCGCCGGCATGGTGCGCATCCGGCTCCAGCACCTGGACCACCTGCTGAACCTGGTGGGTGAGCTGGTCATCAGCCGCAGTCGTCTGTGGCAGGCCGCCGAGCAAAACCCCACCCCTGCCCTGATGGAAGCGCTCGAGGATCAAACCCGCCTGCTGAACGAACTGCGCGATGCGGTGCTGGCCTCGCGCCTGGTGCCTATCGGCCAGATTTTCGACCGCTTCCCGCGCATGGTGCGGGACCTCCTCAAACAGCAGGGGAAAGAAGCGCGCTTCATTATCGAAGGGCGGGACATGGAGCTGGACCGGGCGGTGGTAGAGCGCCTGAGCGACCCATTACTGCATCTCCTGCGCAACGCGGTGGACCATGGGCTGGAGCCGCCGGCGGAGAGGCTGGCGGCCGGCAAGCCGGCCGAAGGGCTGATCCGCTTGTCGGCGCGTCCCGAGCAGGATATGGCGGTGATCGAGGTCTCCGACGACGGGCGAGGGCTGAACCGGGAAATCATTGAGCAGACCGCGGTCGCCCGCGGCATCATCACCCCCGAGCAACTGCACGAGATGACCGACGAGCAGGTGTTCCTGCTCATCTGCGACCCGCGCTTCTCGACCAACGCCTCCGTGACCCAAGTCTCGGGCCGCGGGGTCGGCATGTCGGTGGTCAAGCAGGCCATGGATGAACTGCGCGGCGAGCTGGAAATCCTCTCGCGCCCCGGCAAAGGCACCACATTCCGCCTGCGCCTGCCCATCACCATCGCCCTGACCGAGGCACTGCTGGTCCAGGCCGGCCCCGACCAGTATGCCATCCCCCTGAACTATATCAACCGCCTGGTCGAGGTAGGACATGAGCGCATCGGTTTCCTGGGGAACAAGCGCGTGCTGAACCTGGAGCGCACCATCCCACTGCTGTCCCTGCCCGAACTGCTGGGAACCTTTTCCCCGGCCGGCCCGGCGAACGGCAGTACCAACGGCCGCGCCTATGTGATACTGACAGGGCGCGGCCGGCAGGAAGTCGGCGTGCTGGTAGATCGTGTGCTGGGGAAGGACGAGATCGTGGTCAAGCCGCTCAAGGGTATTCTGCGGTCTGTGCCGGGCCTGGCCGGCGCGACCATTTTAGGAGACGGCCGCGTGGTGCTCATCCTCGACCTGGCCAACCTGATCCAGCGCCGGCGCTGACGCCCGTCCCGCCAGGGAGCCAGGTCTCCACCGGCTGGAGCACCGCCTCCAGCGCGCTTCTATTCGGGAGCCTGCGCCAGTAGAGCAGATGGCCGGCACAGCGGCAGTCCGAAGCGCCGAAGCCGGGCACGATCCTGCGGGCACCGCCTCGCCGTACCAGCCGCTCCGCCCATTCACATTCCCCCTGCCGGGCATCGAACCCCGCCCATACCGCCTGCACCACTGCGGCCGGCAGGAGATAGTCAATGTGCCAGCGCGTGCGTTTCTCCAGCCGCAAATGCCGCTCCACACGCGCCCGCACGCCGCCGGCGCCCCTGGCGCTCCCGACATACGCGTAATAGCCGGCCGGCAGGGGAAACATCCCCAACTGCCCGATGTTCATCACCCTGCCGGCGGGGAGATACAGCCACAGGATATATATGCCCGGGCGAGACCACTCCTCCGGTAATCCTGCCATGCGCCATCACCCCACACACTTTTCTGAAACTTCAGCCCCCGGTTTTTGCTAATCAGGGCATATTCGATTACAATATAGAATATGGGATTTTCCCATTCGCATACTCACCCCAAGGGGTGTGTTGTGCGGCAGACTGTACGACCGATATCGCCTGCCGCCATTTTTATGGCCGCTTGCCGGCGGCCTCACCAGCTTGAGACAACCCAATGCTATCATCGGGAGGGATGGATGTCAACGTATAGCCCTGATAAGATCCGCAACGTGGTGCTCGTGGGACACAGCAGTTCCGGCAAAACCACCCTGGCCGAGGCAATCTTGTTCAACACGGGCGCGCTCAAGCGCCGCGGCCTGGTGGATGATGGCAATACCGTCTCCGACTTTGACCCGGAGGAAATCCGGCGCAAAATTTCCATCAACACCTCCGTTCTGCCCTGCGAGTACCAGCAGGCCAAGATCAACGTCCTGGATGCGCCCGGCTATCTCGACTTCGTCGGCGAGGTGAAAGGAGCCATTGCTGCCGCCGATACCGCCATTGTGGTGGTGGACGCGGTGGCCGGCATCGAAGTCGGCACCGAACTCGTCTGGTCCTACCTCGACGAATCGAACCTGCCGCGGGTCGTCTTCGTCAACAAGATGGACCGCGAGAACGCCAACTTCGGGCGCGTCGTCTCCCAGCTCTCCGATCTCTTTGAAACCCGCATCATCCCCTTCCAGCTCCCCATCGGCAGTCAGGAAACCTTCCAGGGCGTGGTGGACGTCATCAAGATGAAGGCCTACCTGGGAGAGGAAGGCAAAGAGGCGGAGGTGCCGGCCGAACTGCAGGAGCAGGCCAACGAGTACCGCCAGGCCATCGTCGAAGCCGCCGCCGAGAGCGATGACGAGCTTATCATGAAATACCTGGAGGGCGAGGAGCTCACCCTCGAGGAAATCGTGAAGGGCCTGCGCAAGCGCATCGCCGAGAACGAGCTGGTGGGGGTGTTCTGCGGCTCCGCCCTGAAAAACATCGGCATCCGCGCCCTGATGGACGCTTTCGTGGATTATCTGCCCTCGCCGGCGGAGCGCGTCATCGCCGGCAAGCGAGTCAACACCGGCGAGGAAGTTGAACTGCGCGCCGACCCCAACGGCCCGTTAGTGGCGCGCGTCTTCAAGACCACCGCCGACCCCTACGTCGGCAAGCTGAGCTACTTCCGCGTGCTCTCCGGCACCATGCGCAGTGATTCGCGCGTGGTCAACGCCTCGGATGGGAGCGAGGAACGCATCGGCACCATCTTCTTCATGCGGGGCAAGGAACAGATACCCACGGACGAAGTGGGGCCGGGCGACATTGGCGCCGTCGCCAAGCTGTCCAAGACCACGACCGGCGAAACGCTGTGCAGCAAGGACGATCCCATCACGGTGGAGCCCATCAAGTTCCCCAACCCGGTCTACAGCGTGGCCATCTTCCCCAAGACCAAGGCGGACCTGGACAAAATGTCCAGCGCCCTGGCCCGACTGCTGGAAGAAGACCCGACACTGAAGGTCGAGCGCGAGCCGGGCACCGGCGAGACCATTATGTCCGGCATGGGGGATACCCACATTGATATCGCCGTCCGCAAACTGCAGGCCAAATTCGGCCTGGAGCTGGTCACCGACGTGCCCAAAGTGCCCTACCGCGAGACCATCACCAAGGTCGCGTCCGCCCAGGGCCGGCATAAGAAGCAGACCGGCGGCCGCGGCCAGTTCGGCGATGTTTTCATCCGCTTCGAGCCGTTGGAGCGCGGCGCCGGCTTCGAGTTCGCCGATGAGATCTTCGGCGGCGCCGTCCCCAAGAACTATATCCCGGCCGTGGAAAAAGGCCTGCGCGAGATTATGGAGCACGGCGTGCTGGCCGGCTACCCCACCGTGGACTTCCGGGCGGTGCTCTACGACGGCTCCTATCACCCGGTGGACTCCTCGGAATTGGCCTTCAAGCTCGCCGCACACCTGGCGTTTAAGAAGGGCATTCCCGAGGCCGGCCCCGTACTCCTGGAACCTATCATGCTGGTAAAAGTCACCGTGCCCGAGGAATACATGGGCGACGTCATCAGCGATTTCAACACACGGCGCGGCCGCGTCCAGGGCATGCACCAGGAGAAGGGCAGGGCCACCGTCACTGCCCTGGTGCCGCTGGCGGAGATGCTCCGCTACGCCATTGACCTGCGCGGCCTGACCCAGGGACGCGGTCTGTTCACCATGGAATTCTCGCACTACGACATCGTGCCCAGCCATATCGCCCAGAAGATCATCGAGCAGGCCGCCAAAGAGAAGGCGGAGAACGAATAACTCTCGCCGGAAGCAAAAAGAGGAGGCCCATGATGGCCTCCTCTTTTTGGGTTTCAGGAATGTTTCACAACCTCATCAGCCGGCTCATGAGGCGGAACAGCCAGTGAAACAGCCTCTGCTTGAACGTCAGCTTTTGGCCGGCGGCCAGCATGCGCTCATAGGTGAACAGCGATTCCAACCACTTCCGATGGGTCACCTGCAGGCGCGTCAGCGCCGCCAGCGTGGCCTGGGCGTTCTCCCGCTCGCCCAATTCCTCGAATATCGTCACTGCCTGCCGGTAATATTCCGAGGCGCGCCCAGCCTGGCCGCGGCGCTCGTACAGCGTCCCCAGATTGCCCAGCACCTGGGCTTCCTCGGAGCGCCGGCCCAGCCGGCGGAATGCCTCCAGCGCCTCCTGAAGCAGGCGCTCGGCACTGGCGTAATCCCCACGCTGGATGGCCAGCACGCCGAGGTTCACCCGCATCTCGGCCTGCCCTGCTTCATCCCCCGTGCGCTCGCACTGCGCCAGCGCCTGCTGGAACGCTTCCTCCGCCGCCTGGTAATCCCCACGGCGGAACGCATCCACGCCGGCGGACTTCCACGCCTCGATGTCAGCGGCAGGCAGAATCCCCTCACTCATTCTGTCCTATTTCCTCCCTTTCGGCCGGCCCAACTGCCGCCGGCGGCGGTGTTTCCCAAATATCCGGCCGCAGTGGCACGTCGAGCGTTACCAGCGTCCCCCGCTCCCGCCCTTCGCTCAGCGAATAAATCATCAAGGTGCCGTCCAGAAGCGCCGCCCGCTCGCGCATGTTCAGCAGGCCGAGACTGCCGCGCGTGTCGTAATTGCGCTCCACCTCCTGGCGGTTGAAGCCCAACCCGTCGTCCTCCACCTCCGCATGCAGGTGGTGCTCGTCCACAAAAAGCCTCAGCCAGATGTTCTGCGGCTGGCCGTGCCGGCGAGCATTATTGACCGCCTCCTGAATGATGGAGAAAATCGTGCCCTCCACCTTAGGCTTGATCCGGCCGGAATACGGCTGAGCCTCCAGATGCACCTGCAAGGTCTTGTCCGCAGACAACTGCTCGACATAGGACTGGAGAGCCGCCAGCAGGCCCCGGGTCTCGAGAATGACCGGGCGCAGTTCGAACAGCAGGAGACGCACCTGCCGGGAGGCCTGGCGGGCCAACTGCCGCACCGATTCCAGCTCGGCCGGCACATCCTCCGGCTTTTTCTCCATGAGCCGCTCGATGTGGTCTATGTTCCAGGTGATGGCGGTCAGTTGGGCGGCAATGCCGTCATGCAGGTTGCGTGCCAGTTCCTTGCGCACATCTTCCTGCGCGGTGATGATCTTATCGCGCTCCTCCCGCAGGGATTGATACAGGCGGGCATTCTCGATGGCGATGGCGGCCTGGCCGGCGATGGTCATCAGCAGGGCCTCATCCTCCTCATCAAATCCCTCGCCCGAATACTTGTTCAGCACCTCCAACACCCCGATGGTTTTGCCCTTGATCTGCAGGGGTGCGCAGAGCACCGATTGGGTCAGAAATCCCGTGCGTGCATCAATTTGGCGGGAGAAGCGGGGATCGCGCGCCACATCGTTCACGATGAGGGGCTTGCCGTGGGTGGCCACCCAGCCGGCAATCCCTTCACCCAGGGGAATGCGGGTGTGTTGTAAGACCGCGCCCTTCTCCCCCAGCGCGATCTCAAAGACTAGCTCCTGCCGCTCCTCATCCACCAGCATCAGCGACGCGGCGCTGGCGTTGACGATGCTGGCGGCAATGCCAACCGTGTCCACCAACAAGCGGTTCAGGTCCAGGGTGGAAACCATACGCTGGCCGATCTGGAAGAACAGTTCCAACTGCGTCAGTTTGTCCCGGCTGACGCTCAGATCATGTACCAGGCGCAAGAGCATGCCCACATTGGCCGCGGCGTTCCGCAGCATGGCCCGGTAATCGGGGGGAACGGGGAATTCCGAGGTAAATCCAACGGTCAGCGTGCCCACCACTTCCGCGCCGGCCAGCAGGGGCACATTTACCAGCAGGATGATCGCCCCATCGCTGAGGCGCGCTTCCGAGGGCGCCGGCACGGTGACCGCATACATGCGCCGCTGTTGCAGTTCTCCAAGCACCGCCTGTTCCCAGCGGCTGAGCTGGCGCAGGGCCGGCTCGGACCAATCCCCGTGACGGATGCGCACCGGCGCTTTGCCCGGCTGTCCCACAAAGAGAAGCGCGCCCACGCCGGCCTGACACTCCAAGATGACGCGATCCAGCAGCCCCGGCGCAATCAGGTTCACATCCCGCGAAAGCAGGAGGTCGCTCAGCCCGGGGAGGGTCAGAAAACGGGATGATTGTTCAGGGAGCAGGAATGGCGCTGTCAAGATGGTATGCTCCTATCTCACCACCCGACCAGTGGCCTGCCGATCCAGCCCATGGCCGGCTACAGCGTGATATCCAGCAGGCCCTCGCCCAGCCGCCGCAGGGTATCCACGGAAAGTTCGCTCAACAGCATGGCCAGCCGGAGATACAGCACGTTGGCCGGCTTCAGGACAAACTCCCGCACATCTGCCGGCATCTGCTCCAGCAGTTCCAGCATCTGCCGCTCCTTCTCCGAGTGTGAGAGCAGGCTCTCATCAGTGAAATAGGTCAGGGGCACATGCAGGAAGTCAGCCAGCCGGCGCAGGTGGGAAAAGGGAATATCCTCCTTGCCGTACTCATAGCTGGCAATGGTCTCGGAATCCACCCCCAGCACCCGCGCGCACTCGCTCAGGCTCTGGCTGGCGGCCAGCCGCGCCTGCCGCAGGAGCACGCCGATCATACGCCGGCGGACAGCCAGGAACATCTGCGGGGGAAGCGACGCCACTTCCTGATGCTCCGCCTGCGGCTCATGCCAGAAATAGGTGACCGGGACATCGAAATGCCGGCTCAACAGCTCCAACTGCGGCAGGCTGACTTCCTTCTCGCCCGACTCATAGGCCAGGTACTCTTCGGGGGACACGCCCAGCAGGCCGGCGCATTCCTCCACCTCCACGCCGGCGCCCAGCCTCGCCCGCCGCAACAGCTCCGCCACCGTGCGGGGCACTGCCCGCGCCTCCGCCTGCACCTTCATGCCCGTACCTCCTGCCGGACACTGCCCGACTGATGCCCGAGTTATGGAAACTTCACCTGTCCCATTATAACACACTCCCCCGCCGCCCGCAACAACCCATGCCCTCCGGCTTTTGCTGACCGCCAGGACTGTGCTACAATGCCGGCCAAATACCAACCCAGCGCAAGGATCATATGCCCAGGACAGAACGACAGCGGTTAGATATCCTGCTGGTGGAGCGCGGCCTGGCGGAAACGCGCGAGAAGGCCCGCCGGCTCATTATGGCCGGCCAGGTGCTGGTCAACGACCAGCCCATCCAGAAGCCTGGCACCGCCGTTCCCGTGGACGCGGACATCCGCCTGACCGGCCAGATGCGCTATGTCAGCCGAGGCGGATATAAACTGGAGGCCGCGCTGGAGCGGTTCGGTATGGATGTCGCCGGCTGGGTCGCCGCCGACATCGGCGCCTCCACCGGCGGCTTCACGGACTGCCTCCTACAGCGCGGGGCGCGGAAGGTGTACGCCATTGATGTGGGCTACGGCCAGCTCGCCTGGTCCCTGCGGCAGGACCCACGCGTCGTGGTCATGGAGCGGGTCAACGCTCGCTATTTGGAACGACTGCCGGAAGAAGTGGACATCGTCACTATAGATGTCTCGTTCATCTCTCTGCTCCTGATCCTGCCGGCGGCGGTGCGCCTGCTCCGGCCGGAGGGCATCATTGTGGCGCTTATCAAGCCGCAGTTCGAGGCCGGCCGGGAGCAGGTCGGCAAGGGGGGTGTGGTGCGGGAGCCGGCGGTGCATTGCGCCGTCCTGGAAAAGGTCCTGCGCGGCGCGCTGGCAATGGGCCTGATGCCGTTCGGCCTCATCCCATCGCCCATCCGCGGGCCGGCCGGCAACATCGAATTCCTGGTCGGCTGGCAGTGGATGGGCGAGAAATGGGTGCCTTCCGACGAGAGCTCCATCCCCATCCTTATCTCCGCCGCGCTGGAAGAGGTGGAGCAGAATCCCCCCAGCGAAGGGGAATGAACGGGCTACAGCTCTTTCAGCGGCAGTCCCAACAGTGCTCTGCGCAGGCAGTCCAGCGCGCGGGTGGTGATCCATCCCTGGGTATGCGGATCCATGCCGCCGTAGCGGAACGGCAGTACTGTCTGATGTTCCGGGGTGCGCAGGACGATAAAGGTGCGTCCCGGCTCGCGGCCGTGAATCCCCTGCCCTGGCTCCCCGCTTCCGAACACGCACACCGCAATGTCCGCGCCGGCCTCCTCGGCAAAATCCCGTGCGCGCGAGAGGAGCCTTTCCGCCGGCACGTCGGCCGGGATGGGCGGTTCCACGCGCGAGGCCCGCAACAGCCTCTCCTGACCCAGCTCAGCCAGCGCCCGGCGGATGCGCTCGGCCACCGCGCCGGCGGTATTGGTCTCCAGCACCGCCAGCGACTGACCGCTCGCGGCCAACCCCCGGGCAATAATGCCCTCCAGCGTCTCCCCATCCGCGCCGAAGATAATGTCGCCCAGCCGCCGGCGCAGTTCCTGTTCCACCTCTGCCACCATACGCTGGGCCTCTTCAAGCGTCGCCGCTCGCGCCGTGATGCGGATATCGGTACGCCCGGCATGCGCCGCCAGCCCCACCGAAGGGTTCCCAAGCGATTCGAGATCCCCGATCAGGCTGTCAATGGTGCTCTCCCCCACACTGCAGGTGTGCAGGGTGCGGGTCGTCATGCTTTGCAGAGCGCCCCACCGCCGGCGCACATACGGCAGGACCGCGTTCTGCATCAGGTATTCCATCTCGCGAGGGACTCCCGGCAGGCAGATAATGGTCGAGGAGGGGGTCTCGACGATGAAGGCCGGCGCAGTGCCCACCGGGTTGCGGATGGGGATGGCGCCGGCGGGGATGTATGCCTGCCGGCGGTTGTTCTCCGACATGGTGCGGCCGGCGCGGGCGAAAAAGGCGGCGATATCCTCCAGCAGGTCCTCGCGGAAAACAAGCTCCTGTCCGACCGCACGCGCCACCGCCTCGCGCGTCACATCATCCACCGTCGGTCCCAGGCCGCCGGTGATGATGATAAGTTGGGAACGCTTCAGCGCATCCTGGAGGACAGCGGTCAGGTGCTCCAGATCATCCCCCACCGTGATCAGGTACTGCACCTCGACGCCGGCCTCCCGCAGACAGCGGGCGATATAGGCCGAATTGGTATCCACCGATTCGCCCAGCAGGAATTCACTGCCCGTGGTGATGATCTCCGCGAACATATTCGGCCTCGATGACAGGTGCGCTGCAGTTTATCCCAACTGGAAGCATTCCACCGTGCCGGACTCCGCGTCCATGAACAGCAGGCGCCGGCGCAGGGGGGTGCCGCGGCCGGTGAGGAGCTTGACGGTCTCCTGAATTTCCCAAGCGGCCACCATCATGGGGGTGCCGGCGGGGTTGCCCCATTCCACCTCTGCGCCCCGCTCTGGCACAGGGCCGTTTCCATACAGCGCCCGCAGGCCCGGGTCGCCGGGGAAAATCGTCGTCACCTGGCCGATATACCCGCCGATGGCGCCGTGCACCATGGGCACCCCGAGCCAGGCGCACACATCCTGGAGCATCATCCGAACCGGCAGTTTGTCCAACGCATCCACCACCACCTCAGCCCCTTGTAAGAGCGATGCCGCATTCTCCTCCGTGAGCCAGGCGTGATGGGCGGTCACTTCCACCGCGCGGTTGACCTCGTGGACGCGCCGGCGGGCGGCTTCGGCCTTGCTCTGGCCCAGCAGGTCCTCTCGAGAGAATGCCTGCCGGTTCAGGTTGTTCTCCTCGAAGACATCGCCGTCAATGACGATCAGATGTCCCACGCCCATGCGGGCAAGCCCCTCGATAATCCAGCCGCCCAGGCCGCCGGCGCCCACCACCGCCGCGGTGGACTCCAGCAGGCGAATCTGGCCTTCCCAGCCCACGGTGCCCAGGTTGCGCTGATAGCGCGCCGGCATGATACGCCGGCGCAGGGCCGCCAGCTCCACCTCTCTCACGCTGACACCAAACTGTTGGGAGATCTCCCGTACAGAAGCCAAATCAATCAAACGGAGGTCGCCCTGGAGGCGAGCGAGCTGTTCCAGTGCGGCATCGAGCGATTCAGCAGACCAGGTCATCGTACCTCCCGCCGGCAAGTGCTCACGCATCCCAGAACATCACGATCCATTCATCATACGGCTGGAACCCCAGGCGCTGATACACCCTGCGGGCGGCAGGGTCCCTGGGATTATACACCAGGTACGGCGTGTGGTCCGAAGCAATAAGCTCCTGGCTCAACAACCCCGTGCAGGCGGTGGCGTACCCCTGCCCGCGATAATTGGGCAGGGTGACCACCCCGCCGATCATGGCCATGCCGTGCCCGATGGCGGACGTGCGGGCGGCGGAAACCGCCCGGCCGTCCCGCTCCACGAAGGCGATCTTTCCGCCGGCCTCCAGCGTTTCCAGCAGGCGCCGGCGGTGCTCCTCCCGCGCCTGATAGGTGAACAGCAAATTGCGCCCGTACAGCTCTACCAGCATGTCCACATCGTCCGGGGTTGCCAGGCGTTCCCCGCGCGCCGGCCAGGGCCGCAGATCCCCGGGGGACAGAACGGCGAACACGCCGTGCAGGGTGCGCTCGGGGACGGCCGGCGGCAGGAACGGCATCCACGGCTCGATTTGCCGCCGGCAACCGCTCAACGCCGTCACACTGGCCTGCTGGAAAATCGCCCCGAATAACGGCAGGGCATCGGCATCCTCCCAGCAGATGCCGGCGCTGTGGCGAAAGAACATCAGCACCCCGACCAGCCCACCCTGGCGAAAGGCCCCGAAATAGCGTAAATAAGGGGATGAGATGCCCCACTGTGCCAGATTGGCGAGGAGAAACAGGTTATTCGGGGCATCCCGCTCCAAAAAGGCCGTCATCGCCGGCACGTCCGATTGCCCCAGCCGGCGGACCTCAAGTCCAGGCATCATCGCCAACCCAATCCTCAGGCTTGCGGAGCTTCCGCCCGATGCTCCAGCAGTTCGCGCACCATCTCTAGCTTGCGCACCACACCTTCCTGCCCGTTGGTCTGGAACTGGCGGATCAGCGCCTCCACAAGTTCTGTAAGTTCCGCCGGCCGGACCGGCGGGTTCTCCAGCATTTGCCGGCGCTCCTCATCGGAACCGGCGCGCAGGAGCTGATTGACAAAGCGCAGGGCCGGCGGCATCCGCCGTTCCACCGCGTCGGCGGCCAGCTCGGCGATCTGGCGCAGTTTGGCGATGGCCGGCGCGTTGGCCTGCGCATCCTCCCGCACCGCCTGCTCAATATTCACGCTCAGCACATAGAAGAACAGGTCGTCAATCTCATTGATATGCTCCTGGATGACCTGCTCGGGATGCTCCGCATGATAGGCCTGGCGCAGAAGGTCGCTGGCGCGGCGCAGGGCCTGGCGCGCTTCCTCATCCAGACGCTCGGTGATCTCCAGCACGCGCTCGCGCAGTTGGCTCAGCTTCTGCGCCTCGTCCACCCGCCCTTCCTTTTCAAAGGCCTGGATGCGCTCCGCTATCAGGAGATAGAACGAATAATCGATCAGCGGGCGCGCCAGCGCGATCATGGTCTCCAGCTCCTTCTCATCCTCGATCTCGAGCAGGGCATCAAGCAGTTCCTCGCGGGTCAGCGGCTGTTCGGCCTCTAGCCTGGCAATCTCCTCCGCCGGCCGCTCCGGCGCGACAGCCTTCAGGATTTTCGCCCGCAGGCCCAGAAGCAGATTGGCGCCGGCCTCATCCCCCGCCTGGGCCATCGCCTCGGCCGTGGCCGTCAGCGTCTGGAAAAACTCATAGTCCAGACGCTCCTTGTTCTGCTCGATGAGCATCTGAAAACCCTCCTCGTCATCTTTCATCCGGAGGAAGGAATTGATCAGCTCCTGCCGGCGCCGCTGTTCCTCCAGCATTTCCGGCGTGATGCCCTCCGCCGCCAGAACGGCGTTCACCAGCGAATCCAGGAGCAGGAAGGTCTTGGGCTGGAACAGATAGCCCTTGCGCTTCTCCTGGGGCAGGCTCATCATCACTTCCTGCGTCAGGGAGCCGATGAGCTTCTGCTGATCGTCGGAAGAGAGGCCGGCCTCGTTCGGCATGAAGATAAGCAGTAGCTCTTTCTCCGGGTCATGGTAGGCGAAGGGCATGCCCAGGATGCCGGCCATCCCGCAGTGAGGGCACTGCGCCACGTTCAGATTGCCGGCCAGAAGCTGCCATTTCAGTTCCGGATTGCGCCCCACATCCACGATGTGATAGACATCCGCCATGAAGGGGCGCTTGCAGTTGGGACAGGTTACCGATAATCGTCGTGCACTCGACATGGAAATTGGCCTCCAGAATCATTGCGCGGACAATGCCGCTATGGGATCAACATGTTCAGCACCTGGCGCAGGGCAGGGGGATCGATCACGCCGATGCGCCGATAGCGCAGGATGCCGTCCGGGCCGATGACATAGGTCTCCGGCACGCCCGTCACGCCGAACTGCCGGCCGATGTTTGTGCTGGAATTCGCCACCGGGAACGAGATGCCGGCCTGCTGGACGAACTCGCGCACCTTGGCATCCACATCTTTATAGGCGATGGCCACGAAGAGCACCCCCTTGTCCTGATACTCACCCCACAGTGCCTCCAGGTCGCTGGCCTCCTGCCGGCAGGGCTGGCACCATGTGGCGAAGAAATTGACCACCAGCACCTTCCCCGCCATCGCCGACGAGTCAATCACCTGGCCGTCTATGGTCGTCACGCGAAAGGCCGGAGCCGGCTCACCGATCTGGGGAGCGCGGCCGGCGAACGCGCCGGCCAGCCCCAGCCCCACCGCGAAAATGATGACGGCACCCACCACCAGCAGGATGATCAGATTGCGGCTGGATGAAGAACCCTGCATGTACCGCTCCTTTGTCATGAACCATGTTGCTTCCGCCGCTCCACCGATACAATCCCCTATTGTACACCATTTCGATGAATCGTGGAAAAAATATGCTCCTGTTGCTTCCCTGTACCCAATGTGTTATACTTATCTGCAGGAGGAGGCAGTGGACGCGCTGGCGCGAGAGACGGGAGAACGGGATACGCCAGGTCTGAACCAGGCGCCGATGCCCACAGCGGAACTGATCGAGCGCATGTCCGCGCAGTTGGAGAATGCCATCCTGGCGCTGGGGCCGGCCCCACCCCTGCTGGCCCTGCGCGAACTGCTGGAAGCAATGCGGCAGGGGCGGTCGGCAGAAGCGCCAGCGCCGGCGGACGAGTCGGCGCGCCTGACCGCCCTGCACGCCATGCTGGCGCAGGAGGAGGCCGGCCGCCGGCTGGCCAAACAGCTCGAAGAGACCTTTGGCCAGTTGATCGCCAACGCCATCGTGGAAATGGACTTCGCCGGCCGCCTGCTGGACAGCGACCCGCACGCGGTACGGCAGGGGCTCCAGCACCTGAAGGAAGAATTCGAGCGCGCGCGGCGCATCCTCCAGGAGATACTGGCCGGCCTGCGGCCCCCTCCCCTGCTGAGCGAGATGGGACTGGCGCCGGCGCTGTCCCGCTATGTCCAGCGGCTCTCTGCCGCGGCCGGCCGCCCGATCCAGGTGCTCGGATTCCAGGAGCTCCCACAGCGCCTACCGGCCACCGTCGAGCTGGCTCTGTTTCGCATCATGCAGGAGGCGCTGGACATCTTCTTAGCAAACTCGTCCTCCGCCCCGCTGGAAGTGGGCTGCACGCTGGAAGATCAGCGCCTCGTTTTTTATGTCAAGGATGAAGCCTGGAACTGCGATGAATCTGCCTTATCGAACTATACATCCGAATTTCGCTTCATGCAGGATTGGGCCCTTGCCATCGACGGCGCGCTGAACCTCTGGAGCCGGCCGGCAGGCGGAACCATCATTGCCGTTACACTGCCCCGTGCGCCAGAAGCGCCGGCCCATTCTTCCGACAAGGAGAAGAATCCATGAGCGAGCCTATCAAACTGGTCATTGTGGAGGACCATGAGATCTTCCGCACCGGACTGCGCCGGGCCCTCGAGCTGGAGGAAGACCTGGTCATTATCGGCGAGGCCGGCGACGGCCCCACCGCCATTGACATGGCCGAAACCCTTGCGCCGGACGTCATTCTCATGGACATCAACCTGCCAGGCATGAACGGCCTGCAGACAACCCGCATCATCAAGGCCCAGCACCCGGAGATCAATGTCATCGTCCTGACCGCCTATCACGACGACGAACAGCTCCTGCATGCCCTGCGCGCCGGCGCCTCCGCCTACCATCCGAAAGAGGTCTCCCCCACCCAGCTCATCGAGACCATCCGCCAGGTGCACGCCGGCCACTACGTGCTGGGCGAGAAGGTGCTGGAAAAGGAGCAGATCGCCGACTGGCTGATGCGCCAGTTCGAGGAGATGTCCATCGCCGGCACCCTGCCCGAGGACATTGAGATATTCCAGCCCCTCACCGACCGCGAGATGGAAATCCTGCGCTTCATCGCCCAGGGCCGCAGTAACAAGGAAATCGCCCACACCCTGAACATCAGCCAGCAAACGGTGAAGAACCACATCACGTCCATCCTGCGCAAGCTGGCGGTCAACGACCGCACTCAGGCCGCCGTCTATGCCCTGAAGCGCGGCTGGATCCGGCTCCAGGACACCCGCTGACATCACTGCACCTGCATCAAGGAGGTTTCGATGAATCGCGACACGCCCGCCGGCCAATCCCCCCTCCAGGCACTCCTGCTGGAGCTCCAGAACGAACTCGAACGAGCACAGAAAGAGGCCAAAGAGGTCGAAATCCTTATCCGCCAAAGCTCCGGCGAGGTCGAGAAGCTGACCCAGAA
>JACIWP010000018.1 GCA_014360855.1 Anaerolineae bacterium | reverse complement strand
CGTGGTCTACGGCCCAGATTGGAAGTCGCCCAAGTCCGCCTTCGGCCAGGCTTCCGTGGGAGTGCCGTTCTGCCGCGTGGCGGCGACGGTGGAGCCGGCCATCAAGTTCGAGGTCTGGATGCCGCCGGCGGACAAATGGAACGGCAAGTTCTTCGGTGTGGGGAACGGCGCTCTGGCGGGCGGCATCAACTATCCCGCCATGGTCGCTCCCCTGATGCGGGGCTATGCGGTGGCCAGCACGGACGGTGGGCATGAAAGCCCTGCCCCGGTGGTGGGAGACTGGATGAACGGCCGGCCCGACCTGTGGGATGACTTTGGCTACCGCGCCATCCACGAGATGACCAAGAAGTCCAAGCTCATCGTGGAAGCCTATTACGGCAAGGCGCCGGCGCACTCGTACTTCCAGGGGTGCTCGGGCGGCGGCCAGCAGGCGTTGGCGGAAGCACAGCGCTATCCGGCCGACTATGACGGCATCATCGCCGGCGCGCCGGCGAACTTCCCCACCCGCATGTGGCCGGGTGAGGTATGGCCGGCCTTTGTGACGCATCGGAGCAAGGCCTATGAAATCCCGCTGGAGAAACTGCCGCTCATCCATGAAGCCGCGGTCAAGGCCTGCGACGCACTGGACGGCGAGCAGGACGGCCTGATCGAGGACCCGCGCAAATGCAACTTTGACCCGGCGGTCCTCCAGTGCAAGGGCGCCGATGCGGCGGACTGCCTGACGGCCCAGCAGGTGGATTCGGTGAAGAAGGTGTACGACGGCCTGCGGGATCCCACCACCGGCGAGCTGTTCTGGCCGGGGTACGAGCCTGGCAGTGAATTGGACTGGCCTGGCCATATCGGCGAGCCTTTCGTCATCCCGCTCTCCTACTTCAAGTACATGGTCTTTAACAACCCGGATTGGGATTGGAAGACCTTTGACTTCACCGATCCGAAGGACTTCGCCATCCTGTACGAGGCCGATGCCCGCTACGGCCCCATCCTGAACGCCACTGATCCGGATCTGACCGCCTTCCGCCTGCTAGGGGGCAAACTGATCCTGTGGCACGGTTGGGCCGACCAGAACATCGCGCCGCGCAACACCATCAACTACTACAACAGCGTGGTCGAGGATGTGGGGAGCGAGACGGAGGCTCAGGAATTCGTGCGCCTGTTCATGATCCCGGGTGTGGGGCACTGCCGCGGCGGCGAAGGGCCGGACACATTCGATATGGTCAGCGCGCTGGAGCAGTGGGTGGAGAAAGGCGTGGCGCCGGATATGGTCATTGCCACCAAGATCAAGGACGGCAAGCCGGCGTTCTCGCGGCCGCTCTGCCCGTATCCCCAAACCATCGAATATAAGGGCAGTGGCAGTATGGACGATGCGGCCAATTTCGTCTGCGGCAAGCCGAAATAAGGGCGCGTAAAGCGCCGTATCCCAGCATCGGTGGAGCAGGGCGGTGAGGAATGACCAGCACATATACAGTACGAGCCATTGAGCGGGCGATGCGCATCCTGATGACCTTTGACAACGATCACACGGACCGCGGGGTGACCGAGATCGCCCAGATGACCGGCATCCACAAGGCCACCGTGCACCGCATCCTGATGACCCTTATGGCCGGCGGGTTCCTGGAGCGTTCGCCGGACGGAGAGCGGTTCCGGCTCGGCCGGCGCATCATCGAACTGGGCCTGGGCGCCCTGGGGCGGCTGGGCCTGCGCCGCATCGCCCTGCCCTACATGCGCCAGCTCGTGGAGCGTTTTCAGGAGACCTGTGACCTGGGGTTGTTCGACCGGGGGCGGGTGCTCTACGTCGAGGTCATCCACAGCGGCCGCTCGCTGTCGGTGGCGCCGCTGGTGGGCCGGCGCCTGCCGGCCTACTGCTCCGCCAGCGGCAAGGCCATGCTGGCATTCCAACCGCCCGATGTGATCGAAGAGGTTCTGCTCGAACCGATGCGGCAGTTCACCGAAACCACCATCACCTCGCCGGCCCGGCTCCGCGAAGAGCTGGAGCGCATCCGCGAGCGAGGCTACGCAATCGACAATGGAGAACTGGAGGCGGCAATCCGGGCCGTTGCCGCCCCTATCCTGAACGTGGACGGTTATGCGGATGCGGCCGTGGGCCTGGTGGGGCCGGCTTCCCGCTTGACCATAGAGACCCTGACCGAAATGGCGCCGGCGGTAACCGAAACGGCGCAGGCGATCGCCGGGCAAATGCCCGTCCGATTCACGGTATAAAACCATCTCAGGAGGTGTACAGTGGACAAACTGCCGTTTGTCAAAGCCGAGGATGTCCCGGGAGAATACCGCACCCCGCCGCGAGTCTCCAAGCTCCTGCTGGGGCCCAAGACCATCGGGACACGCAACGTCTCCATGGGCATGAACATCACCGAAGTGGGCAGTATGATCCCGGATCATGTGCACGAGGATTCGGAAGAGGTGATGTTCATCATCAGCGGAAGGGCTAAGCTGGTGGTTGAGGGCGAAGGGGAATGGGAGGTAGGCCCCGATACCGCCATCTTCGCGCCATTAGGCAAGCGCCACCGTCTGGAGAACATCGGCGATGAACCGCTGAAGCTGGTGTGGGCCTACGCACCGCCTCTGCCCCAGCATTTCGAGTAATCCATGTGCCGGCGTAATGCCCCACATTGGAGATACCAATCAACTATCGGGAGGTATTACTACCATGTTCGAGGAAACACGCAAGTACCTGAAGTCACTGGGACTGCCGGAGGGGGATCTGAACGATTTGCCCACCTCTACCCAGACGTTCCCGGATGGGGCGCACTTTCGCATCGAGGTGCCCACGGTCAACTCGGCCGCGGCGGTGGCCGCTCTGCTCGAGACCAGCGACAAGTTGGGCATCACCATCAACCGCGTCACAGAGACCTATGGAATGTTCCGCCACACCTTTCAGGAGCTGAAGGAATACTGCAAGCTGTGTCATGACTACGGGGCGGAACTGCTTCTCTCCGTCGGCCCGCGCGCGACCTATGACACTGGTGCGACGGTTCTGTCTCCTCAGGGTGTGCGCATTAGCTATCGTCTGCGCGGCATGGAGCAGGTCTTGCGGGCGGTTGACGATATCAAGCGCGGCTATGAGGCCGGCTGTCGCGGCTTCCTGATTTACGACGAAGGACTCCTGTGGCTCGTCGCCCAGATGCGCAAAGACGGCTTCCTGCCCAAGGATATCATCTTCAAGACCTCGGCCCATCTGGGACACTGTAACCCGGTGTCCTTCCGCGTGCTGGAGAGCCTGGGCGCCGACAGCATCAACCCGGTGCGCGACCTTCAGCTCCCCATGATCGCCGCCCTGCGCGCCGCGGTGAAGGTGCCGATTGATGTGCATACGGACAACCCGCCGGCCTCCGGTGGCTTCATCCGCGTCTACGAAGCGCCGGAGATCGTCCGCGTGGCCGCCCCCGTGCACCTCAAGACCGGCAACTCCGTCGTCAGCGCCCACGGCCAAATCACCTCTGCCGAAGACGGCAAACGCATGGCCGCCCAGGCCGCCATCGTGGTCGAAATGCTGGGTAGATACTATCCGCAGGCCAAGCAAACCCAGCGTGGCGCCGCCGACTTGCACATCCCGCAAGCCTAATGGAGGGTTCCCGTTAGCGGTGCGCACCACTCTCTCGGGGATAGCAGAGGGCGGGTGGGTGGATTATCCCCGGATAGAGGAGCGGTGAGGGAGAAACTCGCCGGCGGAGCGCGTCCGGCCGCCGGCGTGATCTCAGGAGGTCCCTATGGGCAAATGGAAACTGCCGCCTTCAGGCGGCCACATGGACAAGCCAACCGGCATTTACTTCCAGACCATGACCAAGCGGGAGATCGAGGAACGCCTGAAGGTCAATGACATCATCATCATCCCGGTGGGAAGCACCGAGATGCATGGTGATGCCCAGCCCTTCGGCGAGGACACCTTCCTCGTCAGCCGCATGGCCGAGATGGTGGCGCAGGCCACTGGCTGTACCGTAGCGGAGCCTATCTGGTACGGTTCCCATCCATATAATCACCTGGGCATGCCGGGAACCGTCGTCATCCCGGAAGACACGTTCATCGCCTATCTGCGGGCCGTCATCGCCGGCTTCTGGAACGCCGGCTTTCGCAAGCAAATCCTGCTCAACGGCCACGGACAGGAGGAGGTCATCCCGCTGGCCTTGCATCAGTTCGCCAAAAAGTACCAGGTGCCCTGCATGCTGGTTTCCTTGCACTGGCCCACGGTGATTCACGATTACCTCAAGGACAAAGCGCATGGCGGGCCGTTCGAAACGCCGTTCCGCCACGCCGATGAGGCGGAATGCTCATATTCCCTGGCGCTGTTCCCGGAAATGGTGAAGCTGGAGTACGCCAAGGACACGAAGCCAGAGGGGTTCATGCCCCCCGACCACGTGGACAAGGGCGGGGATGTCTATCATGCCCCCATCAAGGGCCATGAGCAGGTCGGCTTCGGTGGCATCGAGGTGATCATGACGCCGGAGGGGGTGGTCGGCCGGCCCTCTCTGGCCGATGCCTCCAAGGCGGAGGCCGGCCTGAACGCCCTCTTCGACTATATGGTGCGGCTCATCCATGATATCCTCGAACGCTTCCCGCCCGGTCAGCTCCCGCCCATCGACAAAGTCACCATGCGCGATCGGGAAGAGGTCGAGGCAGTGCTGAAGGGACCGTTCCGCGGCGGCAAACACCTCTATACCATCTGCTATCCGCCCTGATGCAGTGGAACAGATCTTGAACCACACTGCCTGGCCGCCGGGGGTTGGGACACGCATGGATGCTTCGCGACAGCACAGTGTCCCGACCCCCTGCTCGGGGAATATGCCGGCAGCCGGCCGGCCCCGAGGCGGACAACCCTGCGCATGAACCGCCCGACATAGACCAGCAACGAGAAAGGGAGGAATCATACATGGACAAAATCCTGCGAGTGGATATGAGCCGGCTGGAAGTCCGTACAGAGCCGCTCCCGCCCGAATATGAGCGTTTCGGCGGGCGCGCGCTCATCGCCCGCATCCTGCTGAACGAAGTCCCGCCGGCATGTGAGCCGCTGGGCCCGCATAATAAGCTTATCTTCGCTCCGGGCCTGCTGGGAGGAACCAACGTTTCCAGCGCCAACCGCCTCTCCGTGGGCGGGAAAAGCCCGCTGACCGGCGGCGTGAAAGAGGCCAACGCCGGCGGCAACGGCGCGCGCGATATCGCCCGGCTAGGTTACAAAGCAGTGATCGTGGAGGGCAAGCCAGCGGAGGACAAGCTCTACATTTTATACTTGGCGCACGGCCGCGCCGAGCTGGTCCCCGCTGACGACTGGCGTGGGCTGGGTACCTATGCCACCTCGGCACGGGCGAAGGAGCGCTGGGGGGAGCAGTGTTCGGTCATTTGCATTGGGCCGGCCGGCGAGATGCTGATGCGCGGCGCCGGCGTCGTCGTCACCGGTCATGAGGAGCAGGTCAGCCGGCTGGCGGCCCGCGGGGGATTGGGCGCGCTGATGGGCAGTAAAGGCCTGAAAGCGGTGGTGCTGGACAGCGGTAATGCGCCGGCGCTCCCCTTGGCCGACCCGGAGCTGTTCCGCAAAGCCTCAACCGCCTTCGCCAAGGCCCTGTTGGATAACCCCCGCACCGGCCGCACCGGCTCCATGCACATGTACGGCACCTCCGGCATCCTGAAGATCGTCAATGAGATCGGCACCCTTCCGACCCGCAATTTCCGCGAGGGAAGCTTCGAGAAGGCGGCGGAAATCAGCGGCGAAAAACTGCGCGAGACCGTGCTCCAGCGCGGTGGGAAAGTCGGCACCCCCTGCATGCCCGGCTGTGTCATCGCCTGCTGTAATGAGTTCGTGGGCGAGGATGGGCAGACCATCGTGGCAACCCTGCAGTACGAGACGCTGGGGCTGGTGGGTTCCAACCTGGGCCTCGGTTCCCTGGATGAGGTGGCGCGGCTCAACCGCGTCTGCAATGACCTGGGCCTGGATTCCATCGAGACGGGCGCGGCGTTGGGGGTGGCGGCGGAAGCCGGCCTGGCGCGCTTCGGCGACGTGGAGAGCTTCCTGGCGCTACTGCGGGAGGTGGCCGCCGGCAGTCCGCTGGGCCGCGTCATCGGGAACGGCGCGGTGACGGCCGGCAGGGTCTTCGGGGTCGTGCGCGTGCCGGCGGTCAAGGGACAGGCCATGCCGGCCTATGATCCCCGTTCCCTCAAGGGCAACGGCGTCACCTATGCCACCTCGCCGCAGGGCGCCGACCACACTGCCGGCAATGCCTTCGGCGCCCGCAATGAGGTGGACCCGCTGGCTGTGGAAGGGCAGTGTGCCGTGTCGCTGAAGCTCCAGCTCGGCGCCGCTATGCTGGACAGCACCGGCCTGTGCCTCTTTGCCCGGCCGCCGGTCTATTCCGATCCGCAGATGATGGTGGACATGATCAACGGGCGCTACGGCTGGGGTTGGACGGTGCAGGATCTGGAGGAGTTCAATAAGTCGGTCCTGCGGATGGAGCTGGAGTTCAACCGCTTGGCCGGCTTCACAAAGGCCGATGACCGTCTGCCCGAATACATGCTGGAAGAGCCGCTTCCGCCGCACAACAGCGTGTTTGATGTGCCGGCTTCCGAGATGGACGCCATCTTCTCCGGGCTGTGACGGCAAGTTAAGATACGTGAGCGAAGGGAGCGAAGCTACGCATGGCTGAAGAGGTGGCACGGGTTCCTGTAGAACAGTTGCTGGAGGCCTGCCGGCGCATCCTGGAGAGCGTCGGTGTGCCCCCCGAGCAAGCGCGGATAACGGCCGAGGTTGTGGTAGAGGGCGATCTGCGCGGGGTGGAATCGCACGGCATCCTGCGTTTGCCGGCCTATGTGCACCGCGTGCAAAAGGGCCTTATGAAGCCCGTCACCGAGGTCAAGACAGTGGTGGAGCGGCCGGCAACCGTGCTGCTGGATGCCGGCGGCGGATTTGGACAGGTGGCCGGCGTCTACGCCATGGAGCGGGCCGTTGAGAAAGCCCGCCAGAACGGCGCCGGCGTTGCGGCCGTCCGCAACGCCAACCATTTCGGCGTGGCGGCGTATTATGCCATGCGCGCTCTGCCCCACCGCATGATCGGCATGGTGGCGAGCAATGCCGCGCCCAGCATGGCGGCCTGGGGCGGCGCGGCGCCGGTGCTGGGCACCAATCCCATCTGCGTCGCTATCCCCACCGGCCTGGATGTGGACATTGTCCTGGACATGGCCTCCTCCCAGGTGGCGCGCGGCAAGATTCGGCTGGCGGCGGTGAAAGGGGAGACTATTCCCGCTGGCTGGGCGCTGGATGCCGAAGGCCGGCCCACCCAGGACCCCCAGGAGGCGCTGAAGGGCACGCTGATGCCGATGGGAGGGCCGAAGGGCTACGGCCTGGCGCTGGTGGTGGATGTGCTGGCCGGCGTGATGACCGGCGCCGACTTCAGTGTGCACATGGCTTCCGTCCATGATCTGGAGCATCCCACCTCCGTCGGGTTCGTCATGCAGGCGGTGGATATCTCCGCCTTTATCCCGTGGGAGGAGTTCACTGCCCGCATGCGGGAGCTGGTGGATATTGTCCGGGGTTCGCCGCGCGCCCCCGGGGTGGAGCGCATCTATCTGCCTGGGGAGATTGAATGGTTGAAGGCGCAGGAGCGCCGGCAGGCCGGCGTGCCGGTGGCGCGCTCCGTCCTGCGGGAGCTGGAGGCGCTGGCGCGAGAGCTGGGGGTCAGGCTGGAACTGCCGGCGGCCTGACCGCCGGCGCACGCGCGTGAATATTTGTGAATATCAGAACAATCTGGGTCGGGAATTTGCCTCCCTAGGCTGACCGGGGGTATAATGCTATTGTGCCGGCTCTGTCATGCGGCCGGCACGAGCAGTAGATTCCTCCTCGCGGCAGGCGAGGATATGGGAGAACAGCGATGGTCACGGCAAGTCAGAAGGACTTAATAACACAGGCGCAGAAGCCGGCGGAAGAAGCCATGCGCCTGCATCCGTTCTACGGCGGAAAGATTCAGACCGCTCCCAAATGCCCCGTGCGGGACTACCACGACTTTTCCATTTGGTACACCCCGGGCGTGGCGGCGCCCTGCAAGGCCATCCAGGCCAACCCCGAACTGCTGTATGAGATGACCAGCGTCGGCAACACCATCGCGGTGGTCTCGGACGGCACGCGGGTGCTGGGGCTGGGGGATATCGGGCCGGCGGCCGCCATGCCGGTGATGGAAGGCAAGGCTCTGCTCTTCAAGTACCTGGGCGGCGTGGACGCGGTGCCCCTCTGTCTGAACACCAAGGACCCGGATCAACTCATCGAGGCGGTCAAACTGCTGGAGCCCTCGTTCGCCGGCATCAACCTGGAGGATATCGAACAACCCAAGTGCTTCTACGTCCTGGACCGCCTGCGGGCGGAGATGTCCATCCCGGTCTGGCACGACGATCAGCAGGGGACGGCCACCATCATCCTGGCCGGCCTGATCAACGCCGCGGAAGTGGTCGGCAAAAAGCTTTCGGAGATGCACATCGTCGTCTTCGGGAGCGGAGCCGCTAATGTCGCCACGGTTCGGCTCCTGCTGGCCTACGGCGTCAACCCGGCCCAGCTCATCGTGGTGGATTCCAAGGGCATTTTGCATGCGGAGCGCGAGGATATCGCGGCACAGCGCGACGTCTATAGCGACAAATGGCGGCTGTGCCAGATCACGAATTCGGAGGGCAGGAAGGGCGGGCCGGCGGAAGCCTTCCGCGGCGCCGACGCCGTCATCGCGCTGTCCAAACCAGGTCCCGGCACCATCAAGCCGGAGTGGGTTGCCTCCATGGCGCCGAAAGCGATCGTTTTCGCCTGTGCCAACCCCACGCCGGAGATCTGGCCGTGGGAGGCGAAGGACGCCGGCGCCGCCGTGGTCGCCACCGGCCGCTCCGATTTCCCCAATCAGGTCAACAACTCGTTGGTGTTCCCCGGCATCTTCCGCGGGGCGCTGGATGTGCGCGCCAAGACCATCACCGACGAGATGTGCCTGGCGGCCGCGAATGAGCTGGCCCGCATGGCGCGCCGGCAGGGGCTGGATGCCGAGCATATCGTCCCCTCCATGGACGACGTGGATGTGTTCATCGCTGAAGCGGTGGCGGTGGGCATGAAGGCACAGGAGCAGGGCGTGGCGCGGAAAGAGGTCTCGCGGGAAGCCCTCTGGGAACATGCCCGCAAGCTGATCTATCACGCTCACGAGCTGACGAAGATGATGATGGAAGAGGGGCTGATCCCCGCCGTCCCAGCGTAACACTACCAGGTGACAGTCACCTGAGAGGTGACTGTCACCTACACGGTATCTCAGCAGATGCGCGGCAGGGGGTCGCCGGCCAGCATGTCCAGCACCCGCCGCGCGCCGTAAGCGGTGCGCAGTACCACACGGCCGGGATGTTCCTCCGTCACCCGGCCGATGATCACCGCTTCTCTCCCCAACGGGTGGGAACGGAGGATCGCCAGGGCGCGCTCGGCGGACGCCGGCGCCACCGCTATCAGCACCTTCCCCTCATTAGCGATGTACAAGGGGTCCAGTCCCAGTATCTCGCAGGCGGCGCGGGCCGCCGGCCGCACCGGCACCGCTTCCTCATCTATCTCAATGCCCACACCGACGCCGGCCCACTCGTTCAGCGTGGTCGCCAGCCCGCCGCGCGTCGGATCGCGCATACAGCGCACTTCCCCCGGCAGTTCCGCCAGCAGGGCCGCGATCAGCCCGTTCAGCGGCGCACAGTCGCTGGTCAGCCCGGACTGAAAGGTCAATCCCTCGCGCTGGAGCATGATAGCCAGCCCGTGGTCGCCGACCGGGCCATTGATGAGCAGGATGTCGCCGGCGCGCAGGCGGCGCGGCGACAGCGGTTCGGGCGTCAGCAGCGCGCCGACGCCGGCGGTGTTGATGAAAAGCCCGTCGGCCGCCCCTCGCTCGACCACCTTGGTATCGCCGGCCGCGATCTGCACGCCGGCCTGCCGGGCGGTCTCCGCCATGGAGCGCACCACCCGCTCCAGCGTCTCCATCGGCAGGCCCTCTTCCAGGATGAAGCCGGCGGTCAGGTACAGCGGCCGGGCGCCGGCCACCGCTAGGTCATTGACCGTGCCGCAGACCGCCAGCTTGCCCACATCGCCGCCGGGGAAAAAGAGCGGCTTGACCACGTAGGAATCGGTGGTGATGGCCAGCCGGCCGGCGCGAAAGCTCCCGTCCTCGACCAGGCCGGCATCCCCCAGTTCCGCCAGCGCCTCGCCGTCGAAATAGCGCAGGAACACCTCGCGTATCAATGTATGGCTCATCTGGCCGCCGCTCCCGTGGGCCATCAGGATGACCTGGCTCATGCCGGCTCACCTCCATACAAGTAATAGGCGGAGCAGGCGCCCTCGGCGCTGACCATGCACGGCCCCACCGGGTGCTGGGGCGTGCACACGCGCCGGAACAGGGGGCAGTCATAGGGTTCCAGGACGCCGCGCAGTACCTCGCCGCAGCGACAGCCGGGGGGTTCGCCGGCCCTCTCCACCTGGACGGGAAAGCGTCGTTCGGCGTCGTAATCGGCGAAGGCCGGCCGGATCTTCAACCCGCTGGCGGGGATAATGCCGAAGCCGCGCCATTCGGCATCGGCCACCTGGAACACACGCTCCAGCATGGCGAGCGCGGTGGGATTGCCTTCCGGCTGGACGCCGCGGCCGTAGGCGTTGAAAACTCCCGGCCGGCCTTCCACGACGCTTTCCACCAGCGCGGCGATGCCCTGCAGGATATCCAGCGGCTCGAAGCCGGCCACCGCACAGGGTATGCCGTATTCCTCGGGCAGAAAGCGCCAGGCATTCGAACCGATGATGGCGCTGACATGCCCGGGGCCGAGGATGCCGTCCAGGGCCACCTCGCCGGCATCCAGCACGGCGCGGGTCGCCGGCGGCGTCAGCTTGTGCACGCTGAAGACGCTGAAATTGGGCACCCCACGGGCATGGGCCTGGTACATGGTCGCCGCCACCGCCGGCGCAGTGGTCTCAAACCCCACGCCGAGGAAGATGACGTGCGAGCGGGGGTTTTCCAGTGCGAGGCGCAGGGCGTCCATGGGGGAATAGACGACGCGCACGTCGCTTCCCCTGGCGCGGGCCTCCTGCAGGGTGCCGCGCCGGCCGGGCACGCGCATCATATCCCCGAAGGTGGTGATGATGACATTGGGCATGCCGGCCAGCGCAAGGGCGCGGTCCAGGTCGGCAGAGGAGGTCACGCAGACGGGACAGCCGGGGCCGGCGCGCATGATCACGTTCGGACCCATCGCCTGGCGCAGGCCGAAGCGGAAAATGGCATGGGTGTGGCTCCCGCAGAATTCCATCAGGCGCACCGGCCGGCGGGCCACTGCCTGGATATGCTCGATCAACCGGCCGGCGAGCTGGGGATCGCGGAATTCATCTACATAGCGCATCAGGCCTCCTCCTTGGAGCAGAGAAAATGCCCCAGCACCGCCTGGCCGAGCGCCACGCCGCCGTCGTTGCAGGGAACCTGGCGGTGGAGCAGGACGCGGAAGCCGGCCTGTTCCAACAGCGGCACGCTCAAGCGCAGTAACAGCCGGTTCTGGAAGCATCCGCCGCTGAGCGCGACCGTTCGCAGGCCGGTATACTCCGCGATGGACCGGCACACCTCGACGATCATATGGGCGATCGTGAGGTGAAAGCGCCAGGCGGCGGCCGGCACCGGCGTGCCGCGGCGCATATCCTGCAGGAGCGCATCGAACAGGGCTTCTAGCCGCACCATGGTGACGCCGTCCTGCTCCTCCAATGCGAAGGGATACGGGGGCACTGGCGCGGAGGCCGGCTCCGCCGCGTGTTCCATTTCGATGGCCGGTTGTGCCTCGTACGAGGCATGCCGGCAGATGCCCAGCAGGGCGCTCACGGCGTCGAACAGCCGGCCCATGGACGAGGTGAGCGGGGTGTTCAGCCGGCGGTCCACCTGCTGGAGAAGCAGGGAAAGATGCTCCGCCGGCGCCAGGTCTGCCGGCACTGCTTCCGGCCCGAGGAGCGTGTACAGGTAGCCGGCGGCGATGCGCCAGGGGTGATGGATGGCGGCGTCGCCCCCGGGCAGAGGCAGGTACATGAGATGGGCCAGGCGCCGCACGCCGGCATAGCCCCCGACGAACCACTCACCGCCCCAGATGCGGTCGTCCTCGCCGTATCCCGTCCCGTCCATGGCGACGCCGATGACCTCGCCGTCCTCCGGCCGCCAGCCGTTGTCCGCCAGGCAGGCGGCGATATGCGCCTTGTGATGCTGGACGGCGCCCAGGATGGGGATGCCGGTACGGCCGGCGTATTCCTGGGCGAAGCGGGTGGTTATGTAATCGGGATGCAGGTCATGGACGATGCCCTGCGGCTCCAGCCGGAACAGGTGGCGGTACAGCTCCAGGGTCTGGGTGAAATGTTCCAGGGTCTCCAGGTTCTCCATATCCCCGACGTGCTGGCTGAGGAAGGCATACTGGTCGCGCGTCAGGCAGAAGGTGTTTTTCAGCGCCGGCCCGACGGCCAGCAGGGACGCGACCGGGAAGGGCAGCGCGATGGGGAAGGGGGCGTAACCGCGCGCCCGACGCAGGGGTTGGGGCTGGGTCGCTGGCGCGCTCCCTTCCCAGCTCACCACCTGCCAGACCGAGTCGTCGTAACGAGAGTAGATATCGCGATTATGGAGGAGGAAGGCGTCCGCCAGATGGCCCAGCCGGCGCAGGGCTTCCTCGTTGTCACAGGCGATGGGTTCTTCGCTGAGGTTGCCGCTGGTCATCACCAGCGGCCGGCCCACGTCCCGCAGTAGGATGTGGTGCAGAGGGGTGTACGGAAGCATCACGCCCAGGGTGCGGTGGCCGGGCGCCACGCCCGGTGCCACATCCGAGCCTTCCAGCCGCTCCAGCAGGACGATGGGGCACTGCGGGGAGGTCATCAGCGCCTCTTCCGCCGGCGTCAGCCGGCAGTGCCGGCGCACCTCTTCCAGGTTTGCCATCATGACGGCGAAGGGTTTGGCCGGCCGGCGCTTGCGCTGACGTAAGAGCTCCACCGCCTCCGGGTTGGTGGCGTCGCAGGCCAGGTGGAACCCACCCAGCCCCTTGATGGCCAGGATGCGGCCGGCCAGCAGGAGCTCCTTGGCGGCGGCCAGGACGGCCTCGGTGTCCGCATGGTCGGGGCCGGCGGCGAGGGGCCGGCCGGCGGGGTCCGTCAGCCAGATATGCGGCCCGCAGACCGGGCAGGCGTTGGGCTGAGCGTGAAAGCGCCGGTTCGTCGGGTCATCATATTCCCGCTGGCAGTCCGGGCACATGGGGAAGACGCGCATGGTGGTGTTGGCCCGGTCGTACGGGATGTCGGCGATGATGGTGAAGCGGGGGCCGCAGTTGGTGCAGTTGATGAAGGGATAGCGGTAGCGGCGGTCGGCCGGGTCGAAAAGCTCCCGCAGGCAGTCCGGGCAGGTAGCTACATCCGGCGAGATGAGCAGGTACTGGCCGGCCACCTGTTCGGAGGCGCGAATGGTGAAATCCGCATAGCCCTGCACCGCGGTGGGCTGTACCTGGAGGGAGACGATGTAGGCCAGCGGGGGCCGCCGGCGCTGAAGCTCCTGCACGAAGCGGTCCAACTGCTCCGCCGGCCCTTCCACCACGATGTCCACCCCGCCGGAATGGTTGAGCACCCAGCCGGCCAGGCCCATCTCCCGCGCCAGGTTATACACGAAGGGGCGGAAGCCCACTCCCTGCACAATGCCGGCGACGCGAATGGCACGCGCTTCCCGCGGCGCGACGGCCAGGCTTATTTTCCCTTCACTGCCGCTCTCAGCCATTCCAGCCAGGCCTCCATCCCCTCACCTGTGCGCGCCGAGAGGGGGATGACCGGCGCGCGGGGGTTCAGCCCCTGCACCAGCCGGCGGAACTCCGCCAGGTCAAAGTCCATGTAGGGCATCAGGTCGGTCTTGGTGGCCAGCACCAGGTCCACGAACTCGAACATGCCAGGGTATTTGTACGGCTTGTCGTGGCCTTCCGGTACGCTCAGCAGGGCGACGTTGTAGTCCTGCCCCAGGTCGAAGCCGGCCGGGCAGATCAGGTTGCCCACGTTCTCGATGAACAGGAGCTGAATCTCGTCCAGCGGCAGGGCCTCCAGCGCCTGCTGGACCATGGTCGCGTCCAGGTGACAGCCGCCGCCGGTGTTGATCTGCACCACAGGCACGCCGGCCTGGGCGATTTTGTCGGCGTCCACCTGGGAGGCCACGTCCCCTTCGATGACGCCGATCCTGCAGGTCCCGCCCAGGGCGCGGATGGTGGCCAGGAGCAGGGTGGTCTTGCCGGCGCCCGGCGAGGACATGATGTTGACTGTTGTGATACCGTGCCCTTGCAGGCGCGCCCGGTTGTCCGCCGCCACACGGTCGTTGGCGCTCAATATCCGTTCCACTACCGGGATCTGCTTTCGCTCCATATATGGACCTCCCATGAGCCTCGCCGGCTCATTCGATCTCGATGCTTTCCACGTAAAATTCCTTGCCGGCCAGCACCTCGCCGCCGGTAGCGCCGCACTGCGGACAGGTCCAATCCCGCTCCTGGGGAGAGAACTCATGGCCGCATTCCCAACAGCGCAGTCGGGTCGCCACGCGGTGGAAGTGCAGTTTGGCCCCTTCGGCCAGGGTGCCCGGCGTCAGTATATCGAAATAGAACTGGATGGAATCATCCACAAAGCCGGCCAGGTCACCGATGACCAGATGGATATCGGTGATGCGGCTGGCGCCAGCCTTTTGCGCGTGCTCGATGGCTATGCGCAGGATGCCTTCCGTCACCGGCAGTTCATGCATGGTCAGCCCTGTCTTCTCCTGCCAGCTCCAGAATCCGGGCGACGGCCGCCGGCACCAGCGCCTGGGTGGCCGGCGAAAGCCCCTCGCCGAAATCAAAGTCGTGCCCGCGCAGGGAGAGCAGGACGCCCTGCGGTGCGCGGCCGTGCATCTGCTCCGCCAGGGCCAGCAGGGCGCAGGGGTGCAGGATGTGCGAGACCGTGGCCGGCTTAAAGCAGGCCTCCAGCGGCTCCTCCAGGATGGGCTGGGGCAGTGCTTCCACATGCGCGTCGACGAAGATGACCCGCTCATATGGGGAGAGCAGTTCCGCCAGCTCCGGGAGGAGCTGATGCAGGGCGATGCTGTCAATGTGCTCTGTGCTGTCGCGCAGGGCGTCTATGCCGTCCTCGCCGGCCGGCAGTTCGGGCTGGCCCAACTGCCGGCGCAGGGCGTTGACCACCGCCAGGCCGACGCCGTCATCGCGGCGGTACACGTTCCCGAATCCAATGACCAGCGCTCGTCGTGGGTTCATGCCGGCGCAGTGCTCCCTATCAGATTGTCCGGTTTATACAATGGAACGCATGATCGCGCAATTCGCCTGCCATCCCATGCTCTCAGTGACAGTTACTTCCCGAGGGGCTGTCATCCGCGTCGGGAAGGCTGACCAGCAACAGGGGCGAGCCGCCGGCTCGCCCCTGGCACAACGTAAGATGGAAATGGAAGGCGGTGCGTTACGGTCAATCGCGCCGCAGGACATCCAGCAGTCGGCCGTCCGCGTCGTACAGCTCGACCACCATGGGCATCTGCCCCACGGCGTGGGTGGAGCAGGAGAGGCAGGGGTCGTGGGCGCGGATGGCCGCCTCCACGCGGTTCAGCATACCCTCGGTCAGGTTCTTGCCGTCAATGTAGCGCTTGGCGACCATATCCACCGACTTGCTCATGGCCCAGTTGTTGTGGCCGGTGGCGACGATGAGGTTCACGCGGGTGAGCTGTCCCATCTCGTTGGTCCAGTAGTGGTGGAAGAGGGTGCCGCGCGGCGCTTCCACGCACCCGACGCCCTCCCCGACGATGCCGGCGGATTCCGCCACGATGTCGGTGCTCAGGATATCGGGGTCTTCCAGCAGTTCGCGGGTGCGCTCCAGGGCATAGACCGCCTCGATGAGGCGGGCATAGTGGAACCAGAGCGTGCCCTCCACCGGCCGGCCGCCGTTCAGCTGCTTCCAGATCTTCATCTCCTCCTGGGCCAGCGGCGTGCTGATGTGGCTGGCGACGTTCAGCCGGCCCAGCGGTCCCACGCGGTAGGTCCCTTCCGGCCAGCCCAGCTTCTTGTAGAAGGGGAACTTGAGATAGGACCAGCGCTCCACGTGCTCAGCGATGTAATCCAGGTAATGGCGCGGGTCGAACTGCTCCAGGAGCTGCCCCTGGGCGTCCACGATGCGTACCTGGCCGTCGTACAGCTCCAGCGCGCCATCCGGCTGGACCAATCCCATATAGTTGGACGGGAAGACGGCGAACTCGTTCATCAGCGCCTGATTCTTGTCCGCCCAGTCCAGGAAGAGGGCGATGCCGGCTTTGGTGGTGGCCAAATGCTCGTCAATCTGGCTCAGGATCCAGTCGCGGTCCTCTGGCTTCAGGGCGCTGTTCACGCCGCCGGTGATGGCCCAGCGGGGGTGGATGCGCCGGCCGGAGAGCCGGCGGATGATCTCCTGGCCGTAGGCGCGCATCTTGACGGCCTTGACGGCCAGGTCGGGGTTGGCCTGGATCACGCCCACCACGTTGCGGATGGCCGGGTCGGCGTCGAAGCCCAGGATGAGGTCCGGGCCGGCCAGCTCGAAGAAGTGCATGCCGTGCGACTGGATCATCTGCCCCATGTGCAGGAGCTCGCGCAGTTTATGGGCGGTGGGCGTGGGTTTCACGCCGGCGACCCCGTCGCAGGCTTTGGCGGCCGCCAGGTGATGGCTCACCGGGCAAATGCCGCAGATGCGGGGCGTGATCTCCGGCATTTCGAAGAACATGCGCCCCTCGCTGAATTTCTCAAAACCGCGGAATTGATCCACATGGAAAAAGGACTGCTCGACCTGTCCCTGGTCGTTCAGGTGAATGGTGATGCGAGCATGTCCCTCGATGCGGGTCACAGGTGAAATGGTGATGGTCTGTCCCATAGATGGGCCTCCTTCCACACGTCGTTGGCTGAGCGGCGTCATTCGTACTTGAGCACTTCGCCGCTCAGGACCGGCTTGCGGCCGGCAAGCAGTTCCGTGATCACGTACCAGATGGCATCGGCCGAGGGCGGGCATCCCGGCAGGTACACGTCCACCGGCACCACCTCATCCACGGCCATGGCCCGGTCGGTGAGGATGCCGATGCCCTCATCGGGGATGATGCCCTCCGGGTTATGGGTGCTCTCGGTCTCGATATATCCCCGGCGCAGGACCTCTTCCTTGGGGAAGAAATTGCGCATGGTGCAGATGCCGCCGAAGACGGCGCAGTCCCCCAGGGCGATGAGGATTTTGCAGTGCTCGCGCATTTCCTTCGCCGCCTCGACCTGGTGCGTGTTGCTCACCGCGCCGGTCAGGATGCCCACATCTACCCCATCCTTGGGCGGATGCTTCAGGTCGGTGATGGGCGATGAGGTGATTTCGGCATGCTCCAGCAGGGTCAGGATGCGCTCATCAATGTCCAGGATGCTCATATGACAGCCAGCGCAGGCATCTAACCATTCAGTGGCCAGTCGGATTTTGCCCATGTTCGTAACTCCTCGCTCGCGAATTTGCGTTTCATGTGCCGGCTTGATGCGTTGGGTGTTCCGCCGGCCCTGGCCTACAGCAGGCCGGCCAGGGTCTGGAGCACCTCGACTTCACTGCGCACGCCGGCCGGCATCTGCACTGCCGCCTGAACCACCAGCTCCTTGCCCTCCAGATTGGTGACATGGCCGTTTTGTTCCGCCCAGATGGGCGCCGGCAGGACCACATCGGCCCGCTCGGTCAGGGCGGACTGCCGGCTGGCCTGCACCACCGTGAAGCCGCCGTTGAGGAAGCCGGCTAGCTCCTCGGTGCGCACCTCGGGCGCGTCGCCGGCCAGCAGGAAGACCACCGCAGCACCGCCGGCGGAGACCGGCGTCAGGCCGGCCTGCAGGGCGCCCCGTCCGTTGGGCCCAGGCTCCAGGCCCAGGAAGAGCGCCTTGTCCGCCAGGGTCCCCAGGGCCTTGCGCACCTTGTCCGAGGTGCCGACGCCGTAAATGACCACGGGCTTTTCGGCGCCGGCGGCCAGCGCCGCGGCCTTATCCGCCTCATCCTCGGCGAACACGGAGTGCGCGTAGGCGGCCATGCCGTTGGGGGAATCCCCGATGAGCACCAGGCGGGCGCCTTTGTCAAAGGCGCGCTTGGCGAAATAGCCGACCACGCGGTTCTGCTCCAGCGGATCCGCGCCGGCCACCACAATCAGGTCGGCGGAGGCTACATCGGAGACCAGGGCCGGCCGAGCACCGGGGATGGCCGGCAGGGCAGGTTCGGCACGGCCGGCCCTGCCGCCGGCTTTGGCGAAGAGGCCGGCGAAGGCCCGCAGTGCCTCGTTAGTGGTGCAGGAAGCGGCCACGCCCAGGGCGCCGCCGGCCTTCAGCTTGCCGGCGATGAGCTGGAGCGCTTCGTCCCAACTGGCCGGCTGGAGCGCGCCATCCCGCCGCACCATGGGAGAGGTAATGCGCGCCCGCGTGTCATAGAGCGGCCGGAAGCGGCCGTCCACGCACAGCAGGCCGCCGCTGGGACCCTGATGCCAGGCGCCCTCAACGCGGATCACCATGTTGTCATGAGTCACCGCTTCCATGGCACAGCCGACACTGCACTGCATGCAGGTCGTGGCGACCTTCTGCACGTCCCCTTTGTGGCGGTAGCGGTAGGCGGATTTGCGGTCGATGAGTGCGCCGGTGGGGCAGACCTGCAGGCAGGTGCCGCACTCGACACAGGTGGATTCGCCGAAGGGCACGTCGTGGTCGGCGATAATCATGGAGTTGGCGCCGCGGAACTTGAGGCCCAGGGTGTGGTTGGCGGCGATCTCCGAACAGGCGCGCACGCACCGCCGGCAGAGGATACAGCGGTTCGGCTCATAGACAAAGTAACTGCGGGTCGCATCCACTGGTTTGGGTTCATAGGTGCGGTTATAGGTCCAGTGGTCGAGCTGATAGCGGTAGGCCAAGTCCTGCAGTTCGCAGTCCCCGCTCATCTGGCAGTACATACAGTAGTGGTTGCGCTCGGAGAAGAGCAGTTCCAGCACGAACTTGCGCGTCTTGACCACCTTCTCCGACTCGGTCCAGACCTCCAGCCCCTCGGAGACGGGGAAGGTGCAGGCCGGCTGGAGGGTGCGCTGTTTGGCAACCTCCACCAGGCACATGCGGCACCCGCCCCAGGCAGAGAGGGCCGGGTGCT
>JACIWP010000017.1 GCA_014360855.1 Anaerolineae bacterium | reverse complement strand
TGCATCCGCGCCGGCAAGCGGCCCATGCCCTTATCCCGCGGGGGTCGGGGTGGAGGTGGGTGGGATGGCCGGCGGCTGTGTCGGCGGCGGAGGCGGCGGGGTGGGCGCCGGTGGCTGTGTGGGCGGCGGAGGCGGCGGGGTGGGCGCCGGCGGCTGTGTGGGCGGCACGGTGGGCTGGGGCAGGGGCTCCGCCGGCGTTGGCGTGGAGGTGGGCGGGCTCCATACCGGCGTGGGTGTCGGGGAGATGGGCGCCGGCGTGGGCGTTGGATAGGGGGTCCAGGCCGGCACGGTGGGGTACACTGGTGCGGTCGGGTATGCCGGCCGGGTCGGCCAGACCGGGGCCGCCGGGATGAACGGCAGGTACAGCACCTGCCCGACGTAAATCAGCTCGCTGGACAGGCAGTTGGCCTGCATGAGCGCCTGCAGGCTCAGCCCACAGCGGAAGGCCAGACTGCTTAGGGTATCGCCGGCCTGCACGCGATAGCGCACCCAGTGGGCCGGCGGTTGGCAGGGCGTCATGGCCGGCGGCGGGGTGGTCCCAGCCAGGACGGGCGTGGTCGGTGTCAGGGCTGGCGTTTCGGTGCTGGTCGCTGTCGGCGTGGGCGAAGAAGGGGATGTAGGCGACGGCGCGGCCTGTGCCTGGGCCGGCGTCGGCGTCTTCGTCGGGGGGACGGCAGTAGGTGTAGTCGTCGGGGTCCATGTTTCGGTGGGGGCAGGCGGGGAGGCCTGCGCGACCGGCGTCTGGCCGGCGCGCTGGAACGCCTCGGTCAGGAACATCGCGCCCACCACCGTGGCAAGCACCACCAGCACTACCGCCCCGCTGAGCAGGGTTTGCTTGAGGATGTCGCCCTTATCCGCAGATTGGCCAGCCATTGTCCCGTCCCATCACACCGCCGGCGGTCAGGAGCTGCGCGGTTTGCCTTCGCCCAGCATCCGCTCCAGCTCTTGGATTTGCTCCCGATAGCCGCGAATTTCATCTTCCAGGTTCAATTTGAGCTTGACCATGCTCTCGAGCTTGCGGTTGAGCGCGGCGGCTTCCTGCTGACTGCGGCGGGTCTCTTCCTCCTGGAGGAGGAGCCGGCGGGACAGTCGATCCAGCTCGCGCTGTTTCTCTTCGGCCGCCCGTTCCAGCGCGGCCAGGCGTTGAGCGAACAGCCGGGCGCTCTGCCGCTCCTGCTCAAGCTCTTGGTTCAGGCTCTCCAACCGCGCGCCCCATTCCTCCTCCCGGGCGCGCAGGGTCTTTTCGCTTTGTTCCAGCCGCTGGCGCAGTGCATGGAGCAGGCGGGGTGCCGCCAGCAGGGGCGCGATCCAGCCGGCCAGCCGGACGGCCAACTGCGTCTGAGCGTAGGAGAAGGGCTGTTTGGACTGGCTGTTGCCGGCGACCAATGCCCCGATCGCACGCCCTTCATAGACCAGGGGCTGTACGAGCAATGGGCCGGTCTCGCGACTGCCCATTAATGCGTACAGGAAGCGCAACTGCACGATGTCATCGGCGCCGCCCACCAGCTCCAGCTCCTTGCGGCGCAGTGCCCGGCGGATGGCCATCTGCTCGTCCAGGGGGAAGCTGACCACCTCACCGCCGCGGCCCTGCCGGGTCGGGTTATAGACCGCCACCAGGCGCATGCGGTCCTCCAGCCCCCCTTCCAGCAGTCCGATGGCGGCCTGATCCACTCCCAGCGCCCGGGCGATGGGGCCAACCAGCCGGCCGGCGACGGCCTCGGGTTCGTCCTTAGAGGGAGTGCCGTTCTCAGCCGCCTCTTCCTCCGCTCCCAGCATCTCCAGGAGCATTTCGGCCGTGTTGGTGGCGCGCAGGGGGACGAGGAGCGCCGGCTCGCCGCCGGCGGAGACCTCCAGGCGGCCCAAGACCATCTGCGTCATGGCGATGGTGAGCAGGGGATAGCCCAGCAGGGCGGCGGCGCGTTCCCAGGCCGGCGTGCCATCGGGGGCCGGCAGGGCCGCTTCCAGTATCCCCGCCAGGGCGAACAGGAAGAACATGAATGTCAGGAGGATCATATGCCGGCGCGGCTGTTCGGCGCGCGCCAGGCCGATGATACCGACGAGCGCCAGCAGGAACTGCCATGCGATCCAGAAGTAGCGGTGCCAGGTGGCAGGATAGGGGAGGCCCGCTTCCATCTCGCCGGCCCAGATGCGGGAAAGGCCGGCGGCGGCCAGCCCGATCAACAGCACCTGGGCGACCAGGAAGGGGCCGTGGAGACCGCGCCAGCGGGTGTGGGGCAGGACCATCGCCCAGACCAACACCACCAACGATACAGTATCGAGGGAGCGTTCCACGACGGGCATCCAGGAAGCCAGGGGGAGCCAGCCGGCGCTGTCCAGCGGGAGCAGGAGCGCCGGCAGGATGTGCAGGGCGATGAGCAGGGCCAGGCCCCAGAGGACAGGGCGGGTTTCTGCCGGCGCGAAGAGGCGGCGTCGGGCGAAAACGATGGCCCACGCCGCGGCCAGCGCCAACAGCACCACGAAGTGGTAGACGAAATGCCACTGGGGCGAGCCGATCAGCCCCAGGAGGTTCTCCCATACTGACATGGGCCACTCCCCATCCCTACAGATTGGACTTCGCCGACAATGGGACGAGCGTCGTCATGCTTCATCGCCATGTCAATCCGATTATACCACAGCGGGGGAGGTCGTTTCAATAGGAGAAAGGTTGGGCCGGCAGGGTTTAAGCTTAAGGGATACGTTTTTATGGGGCGTACAGGAGCCGATACGCGGCGTAATGGGCCATGACCCGTTCGAGATAGAGGCGCGTTTCGGCGATATCCACCAGGGCGTAGAAGAGATCGGGATCGCTGTCGCCGGCGATCTGCCGCCAGCGGCGGGCGTTGCCGGGGCCGGCGTTGTAGCCGGCCAGCGCGCTCAGCAAATCTCCCCCGAAGCTTTCCAACTGTTGCTGGATGTAAAAGGCGCCGAACTTGATGTTGATGTACGGCCGATAGAGGTCGCCGGTGGAGAATGGGCGCCAGCCCAACTGGAGCGCGATCCATTCGCCGGTGTCGGGGATAATCTGCATCAGGCCGTGCGCGGCGGCCCAGGACTGCGCCTGGTCGTCGAACAGGCTCTCCTGGCGGATGATGGCGTACAAGAGCAGGGGATCGAGGGAGCGCGCTCTCGCTTCCTCTTCGACCAGCTCCTGGAAATAGTCGGGGTATGCCAGCCGGCCCAGCGCGAGGGGCACCGCGCTCAGCGGCTGGCCGGAAAGGGCGATGACGCGCTGGGCGGCCAGGATGGACTGCCGATGCGCTCCCATGTCCTGGAACAGCAGAGCCAATTGGAGCAGGTGCGCGGGCTTGTCCGCATAGGCCTGGCGGATGAGGTCCATCTCAGCGTTGGCCGCCTCTCCCATGCCGATGTTCCACAACTCCTGGGCGCGCAGGAAGGCCGGCTCCCCCGTCAGCTCCTGCGCCAGTGCCTCCGGGGAGATGGTCTGGCCGTTCCAGGCGCGGAGCCACTGCCAGATGTCGGGCTCGGCGGCCGGATCGCGCGCCGGCGGAGAGGCCTCTTGCCCGATGGCTCGCAGGAGGGCCAGGGCGCGCTGGCCGTAATAATCCAGCGGGTCACCTTGTGCGACCGTCTGGAGATACGGTACGGCCTGTTCCAGCCGGCCCAGGATGAGGAGGCTTTTGCCGGCCCAGAACTGCGCCTCGCGCGCTGGTGCGTTTTGCGGGGCGGATCCCAGGAGCGTTTCCCAGCTTTCGGCGGCGCCGGCGTAATCCCCCAGGCGATACGCGCACAGGGCGGCACGGTGCCATGCCTCGGCGCTGGAGGCATGTCCCGGATAAGCGCGCGCCATCTCCACGTACGCCGCGGCGGCCTCTTTCAGCCGGCCGGCCTGCTCCAGCAGTTCGGCGCGGGCAAAGAGCGCCTGCGGTGCCAGGGAATGCTTGGGGAAGGAGCGGGCGAAGCGGGCGTACAGGCTCAGCGCGCCGTCCAGGTCTCCATTTTTCGCCGCCAGCTCGGCGCGCCGCAGCCATGCCTCGCCGGCCCAGCGGCTGTCCGGGTATTTGCTGATCAGCGTGCGGTAGGTCTGGTCCGCCTGTGCGGTTTTGCCGACGCCGGCATAGCTGGCGGCCAGGTAATATTGGGCGGTGTCGGCGTCGGTGGTCGGCCGGCCGGCGAGGTAACGCTGGAAGGCGGCGATAGCCGGCCAGTAAGCGCCGGCGTAGTAATCGATCATGCCGCGCTGGAGCTCGTTCACCTCGATTTCGAGGTTCACCAGCTCGATGAGGGCCAGGTAGGCGTAACGATTGCGCTGGTTCTGGGTGATCGCCTGGCGGAAAAAGGGGATGGCTTTTTCGGTCTTGCCGGCCGCCAGCCAGACGGAGCCGGCCTGGTAGAGTATTTTCGTCCGGTAATCCGGGAGTCGAGAGAGGCTGAGGATGTGTTCGTATTCCTGGACGGCGCCGGCGAAATTGCCGGCGGCCTGCAGGGCGCGAGCGCGCGCCTCCCGGTACTGCACCTCGAGGGCCAGGCGCGGCGCATGCTCTGCCGCCTGGAGATAGGCCTCCGCGGCCGAGGGGTGATCGGCCAGGGCGGAGTAGAGGTTGCCGATCCACTCGTAGATTTTGTCGGCGCTCTCAGGATGATGGGCGAGGTACTGCTGGAGCTGAGCGATGGCTTCCGCGTACTGGCCGCTGTCCTCCAGCGCTTTGGCCAGCCAGGCCCGGGCATGGTCGGCATGGGCATATGTCGGGTAGGCTTCCAGGAGGCGGGAGAAGGCCTGGGCCGCCTCATCGGGAAGGCCGGCGTGGAGCGCCGCCTGCCCCAGGTGGTACAGCGCATCGGCCCGGTGCGGAGCCGCACCGGGGTCCTCGGCCAATCCGCGCAGTAATTCGGCGGCCTCTTCATAACGGCCGTACCGCAGGAGCTGGAGGGCGCGGGTCAGCCGCTCCGCCGGCAACGGGGTTGGGGTGGGCGTCGGTGACGGCGTGGCGGTTGGCGTGGGCGTCCAGGTGGCGGATGCGGTGGCCGATGGCGTGCTGGTGGGCAGAGGAGAGGATGTCGACGAGGCGGTAGGAGGCGGGATCAGGGGCAGGGCATGACAGCCGGCGGCCAGCACAAGGACTGCCGCGGCCAGCAGGGCGATGAGCGGGCCAGGAAGCGGGGAGCCGGCCTGACGCCGGCTCCCTTGACGATCCCACCAGCAAGAGCGCATGCGCGGTATGCTCGATTGTGATTACGGCAGGCGGCCCAGGTTGTAGAAGGCGGCCATGCCAGGATAGTATGCGGCGGCCTCCAACTCTTCCTCGATGCGCAGGAGCTGGTTGTACTTGGCCACGCGATCGGTGCGGCAGGGCGCGCCGGTCTTGATCTGGCCGGTGTTCATGGCGACCGACAGGTCGGCGATGGTGGTATCCTCGGTCTCGCCGGAGCGGTGGGAGATGACGGCGGTCCAGCCGGCGCGTTTGGCCATCTCAATGGCGGCGATGGTCTCGGTCAGCGTGCCGATCTGGTTGAGCTTGATGAGGATGGAATTGGCCGCCCGCCGCTGGATACCGAGCTTCAGGCGCTCCACGTTGGTCACCAGCAGGTCATCGCCGACGATCTGGATGCGGTCACCCAGCCGCTGGCGCATCAGCACCCAGGAATCCCAATCGTCCTCGGCCAGGCCATCCTCGATGGAGATGATCGGGTATTTGTTCACCCAGTTCTCGTAAAAGGCGACCATCTCCTCGCCGGAGAGGACGCGGCCCTCTTTCTTGAGATGGTATTTGCCGTCCTCGTAGATTTCGCTGGCGGCGGGGTCCAGGGCCAGGAAGATCTGCTCGCCGGGCGTATAGCCGGCCTTCTCGATGGCCTCGACGATGACCTCCACGGCTTCCTCGTTGGAGCGCAGGGAGGGGGCGAAGCCGCCCTCGTCGCCGACGTTGGTGTTGTACCCGCGGCCGGCGAGCACCTTCTTGAGGCTGTGATAGATCTCGGAACACCAGCGCAGGGCCTCTGCAAAGGATGGCGCTCCCACCGGCATGATCATGAACTCCTGCAAGTCGGTGGAGCCGACGGCGTGCTTGCCGCCGTTGAGGATGTTCATCATGGGCACCGGCAGGGTGCGGGCCGAGACGCCGCCGATGTAGCGGTAGAGGGGGATTTCCAGCGCGCTGGCCGCCGCCTTGGCCACGGCCAGGGAGACGCCCAGGATGGCGTTGGCACCCAGGTTGCTTTTGTTGGGGGTGCCGTCCAGCTCAATGAGCATCTCGTCAATGCCCACCTGGTCCAGCGCGTCCCAGCCGAGCAGTTCGTTGGCGATGATGTTGTTGACGTTCTCGACGGCCTTGAGCACGCCTTTGCCGTTGTAGCGGGACTTGTCGCCGTCGCGCAGTTCGACCGCCTCATGCGCGCCGGTGGAGGCGCCGGACGGCACCGCGGCGCGGCCGATGGCCCCGCTTTCCAGAACGACTTCCACCTCCACGGTGGGGTTGCCGCGGGAATCCAGGATTTCCCGGGCGAAGATTTCTTCGATCGTGGTCATAGAGCAATTCCTCCTCAAGGAAATGGATATTGCCAGTTGGGGTGGGGTCATGCCGGCTTCTGGAGGCCGGCCAGCGCGTACAAGCGCGCGAAGTCAAACCGCTCCTGCATCAACTCCATAAAGCGTGCCAGCTTCTTGCGCTGATGGAAGCGGGTCCTGCCGAAATACTGATAGATGCGGGCAACCGTGGACATGGTGTCGTATTTGGACAGCACAATGGGTACGCCCACATGCTTTGCTCGCTCCAGGATCACGGTGCTGGGATACAGGTTGCCGGTCAGCACCAGACAGCGGGTGGAGGTCTCCAGCGCCGCGAGCTGGATATCGGCGCGGTCGCCGCCGGTGATGACCGCCTTGTTGGGCTTGAGGCGGAAGTACGCCAGGGCGGAATCCACGCTCATGGCGCCGATCATGAAATGCTCGACGAGCTGATCCAGGGCATCCTCACAGCACAGCACACGCCCTTCTACCACTTCGGCCAGCTCGCGGACATCCAGGGACTGCAGGAGCTGGTCCTCGGGCAGGATGCCCAGGACCGGGACGCGATGGCGTTCAAGGTAGGGCTGGAGCACATCCGAGACGTGTCCCAGATAGGGGCGCGGCACGGCGTTGATGACCACGCCCAGCATGGTATCGCCGAGGATTTCCCGGGCGGCCAGAACGTCGTCGAGGAGGTTATCGGCGTAGCGGGCGACGACCAGCTCGTGTGCTCCGAGGATATCGGCGAGGCGGTACGCCGGCAGGCCAATCAGAAAGCCCTCGCGCAGGTTGGTGCCGGCTTCCAACAGCATCACCTCGCGCCCCTGCGCCAGTTGATGATAGGCCTCCTGGATGCGGCCGGCAAAATCCATCTGCACCTCGCCCCGCAGGATGGCTTCCTCAAACTGTGGGGTGAGGGCAACCGGGTTCAGCAGTTCATGTGGCTCGGGCAGGGAGAAGGTTTCCTTGATGAAGGCCACGTCGGGGTCGGTGGTTTGGCCGGCGATGGACCGCGCGGCGCGGCTCACCGGCTTCATGTAGCCGAAGCGGATGCCGTCCTGGGAAAAGCGCATGGCCAGGCCGACGCATACGGCGCTTTTGCCGGCGAAGGTCTCGGCGGATGTGACATAAATTGCGACCACGGCTTCCTCCTCCATGTCAGGCGAGCGCGGAGCGGCTTTCTATCTCATCCATCATACCTGAAGTAGGGCAATTCGGCAAAAGAGGGCCTTGTGCCTTCGGGATGACAGTCGCCTCAAAGGTGGCCCACATCCTGCCGGCGGGGGGCGGGACGCAGTTTGCGCAGAAGGCGTTCGCGCCGGCGCTCCAGCCCCTCCAGCATGAGCGCTCGCGCCGGCGAGGGGCGCAGGCCGGCCGCGGTGGCGATGGCTTGTTCCGTGAATTCCAGGGCGCGAGGGATGTCGCGCCTCTGCCATTCATGGTATTTGGCGAGGTCCACCAGGATTTCCACCGCTTGCTCGACCTCGCCGGCGGCCATCAGTGCCTGCCACAGCCCCAACGCCTCCTCGTGGCGGTGGGCGCGCCTCAGGAGCGCCGAGAGCCGGCGGAGAAGCCGCGATCGTTCCTCTGGCGAGAGGGGGTGGGCCAGTGCCTCACGGTACAGCGTGATGGCGCGATCCAGGTCTCCGTGGGATTCGTGCCAGCGGGCAAGGCCGGCCAGCTCCAGGGGGTGCCGGCCGGCCTCCGCCGGGTTTTCCAGCAGGCGGCACAGATGATTCGCCAGGGTGACCATGGAGAGGATGTCCTGCTGGTTATGGTAGAAGACGCCGGCCAGCGGGGTCGCCTCGCCGGTCTGCAGATACTCGAAATACAGGCTTGGGATCATCCAGCTCGGCACATCGGTGCCGGCGCGGCGCACCGCCAGGACGGCCTGTTCCAGGGATGAGAGGGCGCAGGACATCAGCACACGGCGCCAGACCCGCCGTGCCGGCCGCAGGAGGTCCATGTGCGGCAGGCGGGAGAGCCGGCTGGGCAGGCGCTGGAGCGCCAGCCGTGTCTCCAGGATGGGGATATCGAAGGAGCGGCCGTTGAAGCTCCCGAGGGCGCCGAACGGCTCCAGCGCCTCGATCAGGGCGCTCATCTGCGCCGGTTCCTCGTCGTAATCCCGCATGAAATACTGCCGGATGATGAAGGTCTGGTCATCGGGGAAGAATCCGATGCCTACCAGGAAGGCGTAGGTGCCGGTGCCACCGGCCAACCCGGTCGTTTCCGTGTCCAGGAAGACGATCTGGCGCGGGTCCAGGGCCGGCGTTTGTTCGGGAGGATCCAGCAGGCGGGCCAGGATTTCGGGGGAGCGGTGGAACAGGTCGCCCAGGGGCCAGCGGCCGTGCGGCCTGTCGGCGGTGAAGCGCTGTTCGGAGACGAAACAGGGGCCGGCCGGCGTCTCGATAATTTGGCCGGGGACGACTTCCTCGATGGGGCGATAGAGCCGGCGGCGGGTCAGGCCGGCACTGCGCGCCGGGCTGTCCCGTAGCATTCCCAGGGTTTGCAGACGTCTGCGCCAGTCCATCGCTTACTGCTCCGACCGGGTGCCGTCCAGGCCGTCCAGGAAATATGTCTGGTTCATAAAGCGAATTTCCCAGCGCCCATCCGTCCAGCCCAGGCAGTGCACGCCGCAGTTGTGCGTCCAGATGGAAATGCCGTGGCATCCGATGAGCAGACGCACCATGGTGCCGATGGTGCCGCCGTGAGATACCACCAGCACCTTTTCATGGGAGGATGCCAGCGCGGTTTCGATGATGTGCTGGACGGCGGATTGGACCTGCCGGCGGAAGGACTGATAGCGGGCCGGCAGGGGCGAGAAGCGATCTCCGCAGATAGGGTCCAGAGGGTGCTGGAACTGCGGCAAGACCTCCAGCAGATGGAATTCCGATTCGCGCAGGGCGTCGATGACCACAGGCGCCGGCGCATCCAGGTGGCGCAGAAGGCCCTCCGCGGTCTGGCGCGCCCGCAGGAGGGGGCTGGTGTACACGGCATCGAAGCGGCCGAAGCGCGCCAGCCACACGCCGGCGCGCTCCGCCTGCTTCCAGCCCAGCGAGGTGAGCGGGCTGTCGGCGCCGGCTTCCTCCCCGATCAGGTTGTACTGCGATTGTCCATGGCGGATCAGGAATAACAGCATGTTCGCGGACGGTGTCCTACTGCTGGTCCTGCTCTTTTTTCATCTCCTCGCGCGTCTGGGCGAGGTAGTCGTTCAGCTTGCCCAGCAGTTTCTCCAGCTCCTCGTTCAGCTCCCGCAGGCCGGTGGTCATCGCTTCCTGGATATCCTCCACAATGGGACTGCCGGCGGTCGTCTGAATAGTCTCCTCGGCCTTGGCGCGCACCTTTTCGGCTGTATCGCTGGACAGCAGTTCGTCGAACAGGGTGCGAAATTCCTGGGATACCTTTTGCAGGCCTTCCTGAATCTGGTCTTCCAGGGCGCGCCGCTGGGGGCTGTTCCAGAGCAGCCGGCCGGCTTCCCCCACCTGTTCGCCCAGGCGCTTCAGCTCCTGCTTCAGGCTTTCCAGGTCTTCCGGGCGCAGACCCTGCCCTTGCGGGTTATTTTCTGTGGACATTCCAGCGCTCCTTTCACCACCCTTCCGACGCATCGGAGGGATGCTGGCGTTCCGCCAGCCACTGCCGCAACAGCGGCACGACTTCATTTCGGTCGACCGTCACCTGCTCGGCCTTATCCAGGTCCCGCAGGGTGACCTTGCCGGCCTGCACCTCGTCTGGCCCCAGGATAGCAACGAAGGGGATGCCCTTCTGGCTGGCGTAGCGGATTTGGGAGCCGATTTTGCCGACCTCAAAGGACAGTTCGACGTGGATATCCTGCCGGCGCAGTTCCTGGCAGAGCTGGATGGAGGCCGGCCGGGTGGACTCGTCGAAGATGGTGACCAGGAGCTGGGCGGTGGTGCGCCCTAACGACGGCGGGTACATGCCCAGTTCCTCGATGACATCAATAATCCGCTCGATGCCCACCGTCGTGCCGGTGACCGGCAGGGAGCGGCCGGTGAAGAGGCCGATCAGATCGTCGTAGCGGCCGCCGCCGGTGATGCTCCCGATCTTCGGTTCCTGGACGATGGTCTCGTAGATCGGCCCGGTATAATAGCTCAGCCCCCGCACCATGGAGAAGGCGAGCTGATAGCGTTCCTCGGGCACGCCGAACTCGTGCAGGTACTGGATCAGTTCCTCCAGCTCTTTCAGGCCCTTTTCGGCCGCCGGCAGACCCTCCAGCCGCCGGCGCATGTCGGCCAGCAGTTCTGCGTTGGTGCCCTCCATGCGGAGCAGGGACAGCAGGCGGTCAGCGGCTTTCGCCGGCACCCCGCCGGCGAGCATCTCCTGGCGCACGCCCTCTTCCCCGATCTTGTCCAGCTTGTCGATGGAGCGGTACAGGGCGCCGGCTTGCTCACCCTGCACGCCGGCATATTCGCCCAGCGCGGCCAGCAACTGCCGGTGATTGATGAAGATGGTGTAATTGGTGAAGCCCAGCCGGCTCAGGACGTCATGGATCAGGGTGATGATCTCGGCGTCTGCCAGCATGCTGGCGGTGCCCACGATGTCGGCGTCGCACTGATAGAACTGGCGGTAGCGGCCTTTGGCCGGCCGCTCCGCCCGCCACACCGGCGCAATCTGATAGCGCTTGAAGGGCAGGCGCAGTCCCGGATTCATGGCGATGAAGCGGGTCAGCGGCACGGTGAGGTCATAGCGCAGTGCCAGCTGCTCTTTGCCGCCCACATGGCTGACGTCATAGATGAGGCGTTCGGCGTCCTCGCCGTATTTGCCCATCAGCACCGAGCGCAGTTCCACCGCCGGCGTCTCCAGGGGCTCAAAGCCGTAGGCCTTGAAGGTCTTCTCGATCACCCCCATGACGTATTGGCGGAGGATCATCTGCTGAGGGGGGATGTCCCGCATGCCGCGGGGCAGGCGTGGTTCCACATGCGGCATAATGGTCATGCTCCTCCTGATGGCGTTCTGCGGATGGCCGGCGTGCTCGCGTATAAAAAAGGGAACCAGGTCATATCAGCCATGGTTCCCCTCGCGCCGGGATATAAAAGGGGTGGACGACGGGGCTCGAACCCGTAACACCTGGTTCCACAGACCAGTGCTCTACCGTTGAGCTACGCCCACCACGTCTGCTCAGCCCTAAGTATAGCATAACCGGCCAAAACGTGCAAACTTTTCCTGCACTTACTCCAGCATCCCTAAGATTGGGCCTCCTGCCGGCCGGCGGAGGCCAATTTCAAAGCTTAAAAATCGCCCGATGGGTATGGCGGCCTGTATTGCCCCTTTCCCCGGGCCGGCCGGATATGGTACAATATATGATGCAGAGTTCGAACGAGGGTGCGCATGTCCAGGTTCAAGAGCTTGCTGGACCCGGTGCCAATTGATGACCCTACGGAGACCGTCCAGATCCGCAAGCGCGCCAGCCTGCGGGTGCGCGGCCTGGGATGGGGCGGCCTGGCGGTGTGGGTGCTGGTGCTGACGGCCGGCTGGCTCGGTCGAGGCATCATCACGGCCGGCGCGACCGATGGGGTACAGCCCATCGTCGGCGGACTGCTGTTGTTCGGCCTGCTCGGACTGCTGTTCTGGAATGTGTACCGCCTGCTGGCCGGCTGGCCGGCGCGCTACGTCCTGCAGGGCTATCGGATTCAGCGGCATTATCTCCTGGGAGCTTTTCAAACGTCTTCCTCGGAGGTGCGCCAGGTGCGCCTGAACAATCGGACACTGCCGGCGGAGGTGCTGGGGGCACTGGACCTGGCGAACGCGGAATCGGTCCAGCCGGCGGTACTGTCCGGCATCTGGAAGGCGATGGAGACCGGTCACATCCTGCTCTGGGCGCGCGGCCGGCCAACGCCGTACCTGATCCCCTTTGTGCGCCATGCGGAGGCCAAGGCCGCGGAAATCCGCCGCCGGCTGGAGCACCTGCGCGCTCGCGGCCTGTTGGCCATCTCGGAGGAGCAGGAAAGCCCGCAGAAGCCTTACGCCTTCTGGGCCGGCGTTATCCCCCAGCTCTTCTACTCCTCCCTGGCCGCCGTTGCTGTCCTGTTTCTTGCCCTGCTCTGGCTGACCCTGTACCTTGTCCGGCCCCAGGACCTCCTGGCTTTCACCGTCATCTGGCTGGTGCTGACTATTCTGACGCCGCTGGTTGGCCTGCCCTGGTTCCTCATTTCGTTCCTGGATTGGTGGTTCTGCGTGTATGTCGTCACGAATAAGCGCATCATCCTGCGGCGCGGCGTCCTGGCGTTGGTGCGGCAGGTCCTGCCGCTGGAGGATGTCAACTCTGTCACGGCGGTGCGGGTGGGGCTGGGGAGGTTCTTGAACGTGGGACATGTGCAGATCACGACCGCCGGCCGCTCCAGCAACCTGGTGATGGAGGATGTCGCGGACCCGGTCAGCGTCAGTAACCGCATTCAGGAACTGCAGGAGCTGGTGCGCCGGCAGAGCACCGTCATGGAGTTGAGCGAGATCAACAGCCGGCTGGAGGCTGTACTGCATCTCCTGCCCCCCTCTGGGCCGGCGAAACAATCATAAGGATGGGCTATGTCGAGCTTTAAGCCAATCGTCTGGCGCAAAACGATACTGGTGCTCCTGGATGCCCTGAAGGTGCCTATCCTGCAGGTCCTGCTGACGATCGCCATGGTTATCCTGGGGGAACTTGTCCTGAAGCGCGTCAGCGTTACCATACCACTGAGCCTGGCTGTGATTGCCTGCGGCATCTGGACCACCACCTATCTGGCGCGCCAGCTTCGCGCCGTGGAGAAGGCGGAGAAAGCGAAGAAAGAGGAGAAAAAGGGTAAGAAGAAAGAGGAAGAGAAGAGAAAGCTGGAGAGCGAGTCCGCCGCGGCGCGGCGCAAGGCTCTGCTGGCTAAGCTCTCGGCGCCGGTGCGCCGGCTGGTGGCCGGCGTCAGCGGCCTCATGTCCATCACCCTGACCCTGGCGGTGCTGGTCTCCCTCCTGATCCGTGAGGAGCCGCTCATCCTCTTCATCATCGGTTATTATCTGTTCCTGGCCGCCTGGATCGGCATCGAGTTCTGGGACTGGTATAACGACCAGTATATCCTGCGGGAGGACCGCATCATTGACATTACCCGTCTGCCCTTGATCTATGAACAGCGCACCGAGGCGCCCCTGGCAATGGTGCAGAACGCCTCGGTTTCCCGCACGGGGTGGGGCGTGATCTTCGACTACGGCAATGTGCTGGTGGAGACCGCCGGCTATGCCCGCCCCATCCTGTTCGAGAATGTGCCGCATCCCCAGCGCATTCAGGAGCGCATCTTCCAGCAGATCGACGCCCTGGCCAAGAAACAGCGTGTCGAACAGCAGGCCCAGGTCGCCGCGCAGACCCAGCAGTGGTTCGCCGCCTACCATACCCTGGTCGGGGGCATCCGCGATGTGCAGTTCCCCGTGGAGGTCGAAGCCGGCCAGCCTTTTTCCATCAAGTGGCGTGTGCAGGGGCCGGCGGGCCGGCTGTACCGCACCTGGCTGGTGTGGGACGTGGTGAGCCGGCTGGAGCAGAAGGGGGAATATGCCTGGGCCGTGCGGCCGTACGGCCGGCCGGCCTATCGGGGGACTATCGCGGAGGACCCGGATGGAGTGGGGAGCGGCCTGCATGCCGTGCGGGGCCTCATACTGCCGCCCGATGTGAGCAACATGTACTTCCGCGTCGCCGTGCAGTTCGACGGCGAGCAGGTGATATATTCCAGCCCGGAGATGAGCATCCGCGTGGCCGAACGATACTATGTTTGACGCCGCCGGCGCCGCGCGGTAGAATGGAGTTATCCGAAAGGGTGCAGATCAGGAAACAGGTCCATCGAAATGCCCGATAAGCGCAGTGTGGATGAGCTGACAATCGAGGAGCTGGAGCAGATCCTGCTCATGCGGAAGCGGCAGGCGCGGCTGGAGCGTCTGCGCCGGCTCGGTTCCTCGCGCGCCCCAGCCGCCCACCTGCTGAGCGAGGCAGAGGATGAGCCGTCTGTCCCCGCGCGCCGGGAGCACCGGCCGGCTCCTGCAGAGCCGACGCCGGCCCGCCGGCGCGTGAACCTGCGCTGGGTGCGGGATACCTTCCTGCTCATCGTCGAGGTCCTGGCGCTGATCGGACTGCTGATCGTGCTCGGCGCCTCACTGCTCAACCTGCGCACCCTGAACCAGGAGGTAGCGCAGGCCCGTGAGCCGGCGCCTACGCCCACTCCCACGCCGCTCATCCAGGTGAAGGTGCTCCCCGGCGCGCATGCTCCCCCCAGCAGTATCAGCTCCGTCCCCCAGCGCCTGGCCGACCTGGTACAGCCGCTGGTGCCGGTGCCCATCCCCACCCCCGGACCGCAGTCGCCGACCCGCATCGTCATCCCCTCCATCGGGGTGGATGCGCCGGTGGTGGAAGGGGACGATTGGGAGCAGTTGAAGAAGGGCGCCGGCCATCACATCGGCTCGGCCAACCCCGGCGAGCGGGGCAACTGCATCATCTCCGCCCATAACGACATCTTCGGCGAGATATTTCGCGACCTGGAGAAGGTGGAGCTGGAGGATGAGGTCCTGGTCTATGCCGGCGATGTCGCCTTCCGTTATATCGTGAAGGCCAAGCGCATCGTTGACCCGGACGACGTCACGGTCATGGCGCCCACCTCGACGCCGGTGTTGACCCTGATCACCTGCTATCCCTACATGATTGACACGCATCGGTTGGTGGTCATCGCGGAACTTGCCCGCTGATGGTTTCCGTGGCATAATGCCGCGGCGATATCTCGTCGTCAAGGAGCGTATCCAGGCATGGCCAAGAAACAACAGAAGAGTCGTAAGGTGTCTCAGGCTCGTCGCCGGCAGGCGCCGGCCGCACGCCCCACCTCCACCGAGGCCGCTCCTGCTTCGGTGCCGGCGTCTTCGCCTCAAACTTCCGTGCGCGCTGCCCGCTCGGAAATGCTCAAGGCCCAGATCATGGAGAACCTGCGCCACGAGTACCGCTATGTGCTGGCGGACCTGCGCCGGCTGGGCATCATCGCGGCGGTGATGTTCGGGGTGCTGATCGCATTGGCCTTTGTTTTCCCACTGCTTGGCTTCTAACGCCCTTTCCTGTGTCCGAAACAGCAAGGGGCTTCGCTAATAGCGCGAAGCCCCTTTTGCGCGCTTACGCCCGGGTTTTCCGCCGCTTTCCTGCCCAGAGGCCGATGCCCAGGCCGGCGGCGGTCAGCCCGCACAGCGCCACCCCGATCCACCACGTGATGGGCGAAAATCGCAGTACCACGAGGCTCTCGCCGGCCGGCAGGGGCACGGCGCGGAAAAGATAGTTGGCGCACAGGACCGGCGCCGGCTTCCCGTTGACCCATGCCTTCCAGCCGGGATAATAGACCTCGCTCAGCACCAGGAGCCCTTTCGACCCCGTGCGCACCTGTAGCACCATGCGGTTGGGGTGCATTTCCAGGATGTGCACCTCGTCCGGGCCGGCCGGCGGCTCTACCTCTGCCGGCGCCTCCAGCACGGCGGTCACTGCCGGCTCAAAGCCCGGCGCGTGGATGCGGGCGTACGCCTCTTCATGGTCATCGACGGTGATAATTTGGTGCACGACCCAGGCGCGCGGCAGGGCCTGGGTATTGAGGTAGACGTTCAACTGCGGGTCGCCATCGAAAACGGGCACGAAGCGGCTCCAGTCCAGCTCCACGTCCTTGCCGGCGATGACGTATTTCACATTCAGCGCATCATAGAGGCGCGTGGAGCGGCTCCCCAGCCCATCCCAATAGCGTGCCGTATCGCGCGGCAGAAGCGGGTTCACGATTCCGGAGACATCGTACAGCCCATAGAGCAGAGCAGTATCGGGCTGCCAGAACTGGTCGATGCCGGTGCGGGCGTCAATGCGGAAGAGCGAAGGGTCGCTTTTCAGAAAAGCGATGATTTCCGGATGATGGAAGGTGCTGGTCGGGTCCTTCGTCCCCAGGTCAATGTAGCTCCCCGTACTGCTGAGGTCGAAGAAGATGAGCGCGACGGCCAGCACGCCCAGGGTTGCCGGCCGGATGCGGCCGTAGCGGCGCGCGGCGAACAGCGCCAGGCTCCCCAACGTGAACACCGCGAACAGGCCGGCGCCGTTGGCGGAGACCGACAGGCGCAGGAAAATGGTGGGGTCCTTGTCCTGGCTCAGCAGGAGGGCCAGGTACACCACGCACCAGACGGCGAACACTGCCGCCAGGCCCAACCAGGACAGGACGCGCCACCAGCGCGCCAGCACCGCCCTGTGCCGGCGCGGCAGGGGCCGCAGGAGCGCGTCCAACCCGAGGGCACACAGGCCGGCCACGGCGAAATCGAACATGACGATGAAGCGCGCCGGCGCCCGCATCTGTCCCATGCCGGGCACCAGTTGATAGAGCCAGCCGTGGAGCAGGGCGTACAATCCCATGGCCACGATGAAACCGCCGGCCGCCAGCGCCAGCAGGAAGCGCCCCAGGCGCTCCCGGCGCAGGATGACGCCGGCGGCGGCCAGCAGGAGCGGCAGGATGCCGATGTAGCCCGTCTCCACACGGTCCCACATGCCCCAGTGCAGGGCCGGCCCGCGCCCGAAAAAGGTCGGCACCAGCAGGCTGATGAACTGACCGGGCGCGAAAGAGTACTGCACTGTCTGGCTGTAGCTCCAGGCGGTGCGCTGGGTGAAGCCGGCATGGTACAGGGACGGGAGCAAGACCGGCGCGCTGAGGCCGAAGGCGACCGCGCCGGTAAGGACCAGGTACAGCGCCGGCGCGAGAATGTCCCGCCACACGCCTTTCCTGCGCCAACGGGAACCCATTGCCCACACGGCCCAGAAAGCCAGCACGAGCGCGATAAAGAGGGTGATCTGGATATGGCCGGCCAGCGTGGCGACCCCCAGCGTCAGCCCGCTCCAGGCGGCCAGCGCCGGCCGGCGGTCCTCCAGAGAGCGGTGGAACAGCAGGAACACCAGCGGCATCCAGGCCGCCACGGCAATCATGTTCAGATTGCCGAAGTGCACGATGAAAAAGTCAGAGAACATGAAAGCCACCGCGCCGGCCAGGCAGGCCAGCCGGCGCAGGCGTCCTTCGGGATGCTCGCGCCGGCGCATGAAGCGCAGGAAGAGATACATCGCGGCGCCGGCCAGGAAAAAGTGGAAGGTCGCCAGCCATTCGAGATGGCGATAGGTGAAGGCCGGCGTCATGGCATAGAACAACAGGTACACCGGATAGAGCAGGCCCGACTGAATGTCCCCGATGAAGGGCATCCCGCCGTACAGGTGCGGGTTCCACAGCGGCAGGATGCCCTGGCGCAGGGAGTCGGCGGCAAAGCGGTAGGTGGGGTAGAGGAACGAGGCCAGGTCGCCGCCGTCCGCCGGCATCCACACGTCGCCGGCCAGCAGAGGGCGCCAGAAAAAGCCGATGGCCAGCAGTGCGATCACAGCCAGGTAGAGGACGTCGCGGTCCAGGTCCTCGGAGAGCCGGCCGCGGCGGCGCGCCCACCACAGGCCGAACCAGGTGCCTATCAGGATCAGTGCTGTCAGCGCAAAGAACATCCGCCTTTCTCCTTACCGCTCACGGTTTGACCACCTGCACGCTTCCCACGATGACGCGCTGGCCCTGGGGATTGCCGGCCGCGTCCAGCAGATCGAGGTTGGCCCGCGTCTCGACATCATAGACGCCGGCGTAGAGGGTGTACTCGCCGGCCGGGGCATCCGCCGGCAGGGGGATGCGGTAATATTCCCAGACCAGCTCATTCTCCCCCCAACGGGTGGTCGGCGAGGCGTTGAAGACCGGCTGGCGGTCCTCCTGTGCCCAGCGATGGCCGGCGGCATCCTCTACATGCACGAAGAACTTATAATCCCGCGACGGCTGGGCCAGGCTGATCCACCACAGCCGCAGGGTGATCTCACTGCCGGCGGGGGAGGCATACGCTTCCACGCCGGCCAGCGCGAACTGATCGGCGAAATTGGCCCAAAGCGGAGCGGGCGTCACGACGGTGCTCTCTCGGCTGCGCCAGAGGGCACTGCCGGTGATGATGCCGGTGAGGAGTGCCAGGGCCAGCAGGAGCCGCCACTCTCGCCGCCAGATCAGCAGTCCGAGGCCGGCGGCCAGCGTCAGCAGGGATACCCACGTCCCCAGCCGGCGCACCGGGGTTGGGCCGAAGCGAAACGTCACCACATGCTCGCCGGCCGGTATATCCACCGTCAGCAGTCCCATCGGCGTGCTGGGATACACTTCTGTCGGCCGGCCATCTACCCAAGCCTGCCAGCCGGGGAAGTAAAAGCTGTGCAGGCGCAGGGCGGTCGGGCGCAGGGCCGTGAGCCGGAGGCGCAGTTCCGCCGGCGCATGGCGCTCGACGACCAGGCCGGCGATGGTGGGCGGAGGGCTGGCCTCCGGAGGCGGGGGCGCCGGCAAGATCAGCTCATCGGCCGACACTGCCACCCAGGCCGGCACCGATTCGAAAATCCAGGGGTCGCGCCATTCCCGCGCCGCCAGGAATAACTGCTGTTCATAGGCCGCCATGCCCTCCAGGTTCACATCAGACTCCTGCAGGGGGCGGGAGTCAAAGGGGTATGGCAGGGGGTCATGGGGCAGGGCAAGGAGCGATGTCAGCGCCAGGCCGGCGGCGATGAGCAGGGCGTATGTGCCGGCGCCGGCCCGCCAGAGAGGGGACACCCGTGCGGCCGGCGCTGTGGCGGCGAGGCCAGCGCCTATCAGGCCGGCGGTGCCCAGGCTCACTATCAACTGCCAGCGCCAGGGGAACTGCAGGTAGAGCAGTCCCGGGCCGATACGCCATACCCAGGCCGCCGGCCGGGTCATCAGGAAAAGCCCCACCACTAGGGCCCCGCCGCAGGCGAGCACCCAATCCCGGGGGTGCGGCCGGAGGTGCCGCCAGCGCAAAACGACGATGATGAGCGCGAGGGCCAGGCCAATCACCG
>JACIWP010000016.1:1796-19690 GCA_014360855.1 Anaerolineae bacterium | reverse complement strand
CATCCGCGGGGGCAGGCGGCTCTGTGCCCCTTTCGTGCCATGCCTCGGCCAGGGCGCGCCGCTCCAGCGTGTAATCGTTGAAGAGGAAGCCGTTCTCGCGCAGGAACTCCTCCCAGCCTGCCCCGGGATGCTCCTGTTGGAAGTCCTCGTAGCTCAGGCGCAGGGTGGCGGTCAGGCGCGGCAGGTCGGCCGGCGAAAAGCTTCGGAACAGCGTGGAAGGATACCACCGCTCGCCCACCGGCAGGAGACGCACCGCCAGCAGGTCCCCCGGGGCGAGCGAGCCGGCGCTGGGCTCATCATCCACGGCGTACACCTGGCCGGTCATGACGCGCAGTACGTGATAGCGCCGGCCGTCCTCAACGCGCTGGACCTCGTACAGGTCAATACACTGCTGACGCCAGGCCTCCAGGAGCTGGCGCTGGAGGGCCGGCAGGCGCGGCCCCTCCGCCTCGGCGAACAGGTCAATGATGCGCTTGCCCGATTCGCTCTCCCGATAGTCATAGACGAACCACTCAAAGGTGAGCAGGAATTCCTCCGAATCGGGGTCTATATGCTCCAGGTCAATGGGGAGGTCCTCTTCGTCCTCGGCGCTCCAGTAAATGAGGAAAGCGCGCAGAAACTCCTCTTCGAAGCGGGCCTGGCTGGCGAAGCGGGAGAGCGCCTCGCGCAGGGCGGCATCGGCGGCCACCCACTGGGCTCGGGTGATGACCTGTTTGGGGGCGGGCTGGGGGGTCATCGCGACTGCTCCTTTCCACGCTGTCGGCGGAATCTACATCCGCCGGCCATAGTGTACATGCCAACGGCCGGCTCGTCAACTTTGGGTGAAACAGGTGTACCGGCCTTCGCTCATAGGAGCGAGGCCTGGAACGCGCCGCCCAACGCCGGCGAAGGGGAATAACGCCCGACGAATGGCCGCCCCGGGGCCAGGTTGACGAAGGGCTGGGCTTGTGGTAGCCTTGAGCCAGGTAGCGAGGCCCCGGAGGATGGGAGAGAGGAGAAGAGGGTGAACATCAAGGCATTACAGACCTTTCTGACGGTGCTGGAGGCCGGCACCCTTTCCGCCGCGGCCCATAAACTCGACATCAGCCAGCCGGCCATCTCCAAGCAGTTGAAAGCGCTGGAGAACGAGCTGGGAGTCCAACTGCTGGTGCGCGGCCGGCGCGGGGTCATCGAGCTGACGCCGGCCGGCCAGCTCCTGCGCGAGTACGCCGAAAATGTCCTGCGGCAGTATCAGTCTCTGCTGGCAACCCTCACCGCATTGAAGGAGCAGAGCGCCGGCATCCTGCGCATCGCCGCCAGCACCACCCCCGGCCACTTCTTCCTCCCCAAATGGCTCTCGGCCTTCCAACAGCGCCATGCGGACATTCAGACGCATCTCTTCATCACCAACAGCGCCGGCGTCCTGGAACGTTTGCACGCCGGCCAGGCAGACCTGGGGTTCATCGGACGTCAGGTCACGGACCCGGAACTGGTGTGCACCCCAGTGGTGGAGGATGAGATCGTGCTGGCGGTGCCGGCAGGGCATCCCTTTGCCTCCCGGCAGGTGATTTCCCGGGAGGAACTGCTGTCCGAGCGCCTGATCTTGCGCGAGCCGGGCTCCGCCACCCGGCAGTTTGTGGAGGGACAGCTCTCCCCCGAGGAGAGAGAGCGCCTGACGCAGGCCGCAGTGCTGGAGCTGGGGAGCACTCATGCGGTGTTGGCCGCAGTGGTGGCCGGCGCCGGCATCGGCTTTCTCTCGCGGTTGGCCCTGGACGAGCGCGGCCGGCCGGATGTGGTAGCGGTGCGCGTGCAGGGCATTGACGGCCGGCGGCATCTCTACCTGGTCTATCCGCAGAAGCGGGCCCAGTGGCCGCCCCTGCGCGCCTTTGTGGACTTCATCCTTCAGGCTGGCGGGCCGGCCTGATCCTGTTCGCCCCCTTTCCACCCCCAACTGGCCATTAACATCCGCACCGCTTCCTGGGTCAATGTCTCCCAGTCCTCCTTATTCGGCTCCAACAGCCCCTGCAGGATCAGCCCTACCGCCAGGGAGATGAGCATCTGAGCGGCAAACTCCGGTTGGACGTGCTGGAAATCGCCGGCGGAGATGCCGGCGCGGATCAGGTCAGAGAAAAAGGCGCGGTAGCGCTGAAAATGGGAAATGGTGGCGTGCCAGACCTCCGGCTCGCGGATCGCCTTGCTCCAGAACTCCAGGAAGATGGGCAGCCGGCCCTCGGCGACGCGGAATATCACTGGGATCATGCCGGCCATATGCAGGATGGCGGCCGGGGCGCTTCCCGCCTGCGCCTGGATCTGCTGGAGCTGGGCATCCAGGCCCTCCAGCCATCGGGAAAGGAGTGCCTCGAAAACGGCCGCCTTGCTGGGGAAATGGTGGTAGAAGGCGCCTTTGCTGACGCCGGCGCGCTCGCAAATTTCCGCCACCCCGGTGGCGTCGTACCCATAGCGCGCGAAGCACAGCTCCGCCTCGCGCAGGATGCGCTCATATGTCTCTTCGCCGCGATGTGTGGCCATGATGCCTCCTTATGCCGGCGCGTCGGCCGTTTGCGCTGTGCCCATAGTATAACACGAGGGCATCAAAAAGGATAGCCGGGACATCGTCCCAGCGCCTGGCCCCGCACTCCTTTAACCTTTCTTTCACCTTCCTTTTACCCCGCTTCCACCAGCGGGTAATACACTCAGGGTAAATGTGATTCGCTCTGGCAACATGCTCTTGGGGAGGGGAGATCCGCATGCGCATCGTCTTTCTCGACAAAACGCTGGTGTGCGAGGACTGCGGCAAGGAGTTCATCTGGCCAGCCGGCGAACAGGAATTTTTCGCCGTGATGGGTTTCGACAACATCCCCAAACGCTGTCCCGAGTGCCGCAAACAGCGGCGCTACCGGCACCGCCGTCCCCCGGTGATGTATGAGACCACCTGCGCCCAATGCGGCGAGGTCACCGTGGTGCCGTTCGTGCCCACCCAGGGCCGGCCGGTCTACTGCCGTTCCTGCCTGGAGATGATGAAAGAGGGCCCGCAGGGCGGAGAGGATCGTCCGAGCGCGGCGGCATAGGGCCGGCGGTATTCGCCCCTCGATTTGCCCGCGTGCTCTCACCGCGCCCGGCGCCGGCTACTCGTTCAGCGTAGCGCTGAGCGCCAGCAAGTGCTGGCGCATGGTGGATTCCGCCAGCTCCGCATCGCCGCGTTCAATGGCATCATACAGCGCCTCATAGTGCTTGAGGAAAAAGCTGGCGTTGCGGGGCGAGAGATAAATCTGCCGCATCATCCTTTGCCAGGTGGGGGATTGCACTGCCTGGGCGATGGCCTCACCGAACTGCGCCAGCACCGGGTTCTTGCTGGCGCGGGCGATGATGGCATGCAGGCTGACGTTGAAGTTTTCCGGCGGGAGATGGGGGCGCGTGGAACAGTTCTGGAAGCGCGCCGGCAGTCCCGCGGCCACCCGCTCGATATCCACCATGGCCAGCTCCGGCGAACAGCGCATCTCGTTGAGGTCTTCCTCGGTGCGCCGCAGTGCCGCCAGGCGTGCGCACATCGGCTCATAGGCCAGGCGCGCTTCCAGGATGTCTTCGGCGCTGGCCCATCCCAGCTCGATGGTCTGACGGGCAGCGCGCGTTTCCTGCGGGGGCGGCGGTTCTTTGACGAAACAGCCGGCGCCCGGCCGTGATTCCACCAGCCCCAGGATTTCCAGCGCCGCCAGGGCTTCCCGCACCGAGGGCCGGCTCACCTTCAGCGCCTCCGCTAGCTCCTGGGTCGTGGGGAGCTGGTCGCCCGGGCGCAGTTCCCCGCTCTCAATAAGCGAGCGGATCTGCTCCACTACCCGCATATACACCTTTTTGGTTTCCACTGGCCGTAAAGGCATGCTGGGCCTCTCCCTTTGATGCACGCCGGCGCCGCCGCACCTTCAGTATAAAGCCTCTCTGCAGAAAGTCAAGTTTACTGTATAGCAGACCAGCATGGCTTGACAAAATCGTCGAAATCGGGTATATTGGGCGTGTACATCGGCGGAGCACCGCCGGCTCCGGCATCCTGCAGGGCATTCGCGCTGAGCGCCACCGCCATGGCGGCCCAGCGTGGGAATATGCAGTCGTATACCACCAAATCACCACACAGGGAAAGGAGTAGGAACGATGGATCTGCTCAAAGACATGGCCGAAGCCCTCTACAAAGGTGACGCCGCCAAGGTTACCGCTCTCGTCAAGCAGGCCCTGGATGCCGGCATGAGCGCGGGCGAGATCCTCAACAACGGCCTCATCGAGGGCATGAACGTCGTCGGCAGGGACTTCCGCGACGGCATCCTGTTCGTCCCCGAAGTGCTCATCGCCGCTCGCGCCATGCAGGCCGGCATGGACCTCCTCAAGCCCCTCCTGACGGAAAGCGATGTCCAGCCCATGGGCACCATGGTCATCGGCACCGTCAAGGGCGACCTGCATGACATCGGAAAGAACCTGGTCGCCATGATGATGGAAGGCGCCGGCTTCCAGGTGGTCAACCTGGGCACCGATGTGCCGGCGGAGAAATTCGTCGAGGCCGCCAAGAAGCACAACGCCGAGCTGGTCGGCATGTCCGCCCTGCTCACCACCACCATGGTGCACATGAAGGACGTCATCGAGGCCTTCCAGGAAGCCGGCCTCCGCGATAAGGTCAAGATCATGGTCGGCGGCGCCCCGGTCACCCAGAAGTTCGCCGAAGAGATCGGCGCCGACGGCTACGCGCCCAACGCCTCCGCCGCGGTCGACAAGGCCAAGGAACTGTTGGGCAAGAAGTAATCCCCGCTTCACTCGAAATATGGCCCGGCCTGTGCGCCGGGCTTTTTTGTCCCCTGCGCCGGCCGCTACCCCAGGATCACGCACCACACCCCGACCATGATGAGCAGGGTGCCGGCGATCACCCGCCGATTGACCCGCTCCCCCAGGAAGGCCACCGACATGGGCGTGGAGAAAAGGGGAGAAGCGGCCATGAGCACGGCGGTAACGGTGGCGCCGGCGTCGCGCAGTCCCCAGAAATACAGGATGGAGCCGATGCCGCTCCCGCTCAGCCCGCCGGCGATGAGCTGGAGCCACTCGCGGAAGGTCAGCTTTTCCAATTGGCGGAAGCCGGCCGGCTTGGGCATCACGCTCAAGAACATGATGGCGGTCAGCGTCTGGCGCAGGAAATGGGCCGGCACCGCGCTGATGCGGTGCGAGGCCGGCGTGAGCACTACGGAGCCGGCGGACCAGAACATCGCCGCGGCGATGGCAGCCAGCACCCCCAGCAGGTCTTCCCGGTTCGGGGAAACCAGCCGCACCGGCCAGCGCAAGGAGAGCATATAGACGCCGGCCAGGATCAGCCCACCACCCACGCCGGTCGCCAGGGAAATGCGTTCGCCCAGAAAGAGCGAGGCCAGCAGACAGGTGAACAGGGGATAAATCATGCTGAGGGGCATGGCACGCGCCACGCCGATGCGCTTGGTGGCGATAAAGAAGCTGGTGTCGCCGGCGCCCAGTGTGACGACCACCGAGGCGACGATGCGCGTCAATGTCTCCGCATCCAGGTGCCGCAGTTCGTCCCAGTTCCCGCCGGCGAACAGCAGGGCCAGGAGAAAACTGGAAGCCGACAGGGCGCGCACGGTGCCGATGGCCAGGATGTGCACCTTGCGGTTGATGTTGGTCAGCAGAACGCCGGTCAGCGCCCAGGTCAGCGCCGCCCCCAGCGCGCTCAATTCCCCTACCGGCACGACGCGAAGGCCTCCTGCAGTACAGGGGTGACATCGTCCGATTGTAGCGCAGGAGGCCCAAAACGCAAAGCCGGCGGGACTACCAGAGCGTCCAGCCCCCGTCCACTTGCAGGACCTGGCCGATGACGTGCTCCGAGGCGTCGGAAGCCAGGTAGACCACCGCGCCTTTCAGGTCAGTCTCGTTGCCGCTCCGGCCGTCGGGCGTCAGCAGGGAATATCTGCGCTCCCAGTCCTCAGGGTAGGTGCCCGGCCGCCAGAAACCGCCCGGGCTGATGGCGTTGACCCGCACGCCCCGCCGTGCCCAGGCAGTGGCCAGGTAGCGCGTCATCTGGATGACGCCGGCCTTGGCAACCCCATATGGCAGGGGATTGCGCTGTTCCGGCGAGGGATAAAGCAGTTCCATCGGGGGCACGACGATGCCGTACTTAGAGGCGATGTTGATGATACAGCCTTTGCCCTGCGCCAGCATCTGCTTGCCGATGACCTGGTTCAGGTACCACACCGCGCTCAAATTGTAATGGATACTGCGCTCCCACTCCTCCACGCTCAGCTCTTCCGGCGTGCCGGGCACGCCGATGGCCATGGAGCAGACCAGGATGTCAATCTTGCCGAATTCGGCCAGCACCGCGTCGCGCAGATGCTCCACCGAGGCGTAGTCGCCGGCATCCACCCCGACGGCGATGGCGCGGGCAAAGCGCCGGCTCAGCTCGTCCGCTTTCTCCTGGCACTTGCGCACATCGCGCGAGGCAATGACGAGATTGGCGCCGGCCTCCGCCAGGGCGGTGGCCATCTGATAGCCCAGCAGGCCGGCGCCTCCCACCACGATCGCCACCCGCCCCGTGAGGTCAAACAGCTCCTGAACCGTCCGCATCGCATCATCCTCCCTTTAATTTCGGCGCAGAACTCGGCCCGGTAGCGCGCCGGTATGCTCGCCGGCATAGATTACCCACTGCCCGTTGACCATGACATAGGGGATGCCCTCCGGATACTGGTGGGGCTGTTCGAAGGTGGCCCGATCGCGCACCGTCTCCATATCGAACAGCACCAGGTCGGCGGCGTATCCAGGCCGGATGAGGCCCCGATCCGCCAGCCCAAGGCGTTCCGCCGGCCGGCCGCTCATCTTCGCCACCGCCTCCTCCACCGACAGCAGGCCCCGCTCCCGCACATAGCGTCCCAGCACCCGCGGGAAGGCGCCGTAATAGCGGGGATGCACCTTCACATGGGAAAGCGGCCCATCGGCGGAGATGGCACAACCATCCGACCCCACCAGCCCCAGCGGATGCCTCAGGAAGAACTGCATATCCTCTTCGGTGCGGTTGAACATCACGGCCGAGACGCCGTCCTTCGTCTCGTCAATCAGACACAGGAGGGCCTCCTTTGGCTCCACGCCCCAGGCGTCAGCCAACTCCTGGATGGAACGGCCGGCCCAGGCGGGATCTCCTTTCGAACCCGGGGAGGCGACGATGATCTGGTCCCACTTCCAGGGCAGGCCCTGGAACCAGCCCTGTTCCAGCTCGGCCAGGACGCGAGCGCGCGTCGGGAGATGGCGCAGGCGCGCCAGCATGGCCTCTGTGCCGCCTTCCTGCACCCAGAGCGGCAGGAACTGGCTCAAGGCAGAGCCGGCGGCGATATAGGGATACACGTCGTAGGCCACATCCACGCCGACAGCACAGGCCCGCTCCAGGATGCCGGCCAGCTCCGCCGCCTGGCCCCAATAGCGCGGGTCGAGAATGACCAGGTGGGCGATCTGCACGCGGATGCCGGCCCGCCGGCCGACCTCCACCGCTTCCTCAGCGCCTCTGAAATGCCAGCCGGCCCAAAAGCGCCCATGGGTGTCGTAGATGCCGCCGTACGCGGCGACCACTTTGGCCAGCTCCACCACCTCATCGGTGCCGGCAAAACAGCCCGGGGACAGGGTCAGCCCGGTGGAAAGGCCGAAGGCGCCCTGCTCCATAGCCTCCGCCACCAGCCGGCGCATGACAGCCAGCTCGTCTGGCGTGGGCGGGCGGTTCTCGTAGCCCATGGCCGCGGCTCGCACCACGCCGTGTCCCACCAGCGGGGCGACGTTGAGGGCAATGCCTTGGCGTTCCAGGCAGTCGGCATAGCCGGCCAAATCGTGCCAGTCCACCTCCTCGACCACCGCGGTATAGGCGCCCTCCATGGTGGAACGCGGGATGGTAGGGTAATGGCCGGCCAGCGGAAAGGGAGAGAGGCCGCACTGGCCGATAAGCTCCGTGGTGACGCCCTGGCGCACCTTGCTCTGGCCGCGCGGGTCCTGAAGGAGGGAAAGGTCGGAGTGCGAATGCATGTCAATGAAACCCGGGGCCAGGTAGTAGCGCTCAGCATCCAGGGTCTGTTCGGCCGGCGCGTCCCCCAGGTTGCCCACTGCCTCGATGCGGCCGGCGCGGATGCCGACATCGCCGCGAAACGCCGGCCGGCCGCTCCCATCCACAATGCGGGCCTGACGAATAAGGATATCGAACACAGCACGCTCCTGTTGCCCGGCCGACAGCCTACCTGTGCCACAAATCATCGGCGATGTCGTGCAGGCCCAGCCGGCGCAGGGTCTCCTCAGTGGGGATGGCGGCATCCAGCGTCCAGCCCATCTCGCGCAAATGCTCCTCGATCATAGCTTCGGCTTCGACTGTGACGCCGGCGGTGGGGCCGTCGGGGAGCGGCGGCCGGCCCAGGATGCGGTCCGGGAGCGGCCTCTGGAGCGGGTTGATGCCCTCCCGCACGTTGAAGGCCTGGCGCACGTTGGCGATGCGCTCGCCCACCGTCAGCACATCCTCCAGGGTGTACGTATGCCCGGTGACAGCGGTCAGAAAATCGGGCATGAAGCTCACCGAGGTGGAGAGATATCCGAACAGACACAGCCCGCTGGCGTTGACCACGTGGCAGAGACAGCTCGCCTCCTTTACCCACTTGCCGCGGCCTTTCTGCTGGGTGCGTTGATCGCCGTAGGCCGGCCGCTGGGTGGAGAAGCCGGCCGCGACGGAGTACTGGGAGGCCTGGGTATGGCGGCCAGGGGTGGCGTCCATCTGGTAGATGACCGCCATGGCCGGCTCACAGCGGGGGTCATGCGCCGGCACTTCCTGCCCGCCAACATGCATGGCCAGCGGCCGGGCCGCCGGCCCAATGCGCTCCGCCGCCCGCATGACGCCGTCCGCCAGCAGGTCACCGATGCCCTCGCGCCGGGCGATCATCTCCGTCAGGCGCACCGCCGCCCGCCGGTCCCCCCAGCGCAGTTCCAGGCCGCTGGTATCCTGCGCCGTGATCAGGCCGTGTTCGAAGCAGTCAAAGGCGAAGGCCACCGCCGCGCCGGTCGAGATGGTGTCCAGGCCGGCGCGGTTGCAGATATCGTTGACTTTCGCCAACGTGACGTGGTCGTCAATGAGCAGATTACTGCCGAACATGGACTCCGTCTCATATTCCGGCTGATGCGCCCAGAACCGTTCGCCCTCCCATTCCATTTCCACGGTGCCCCAGCAGGCGATGGGACAGTGCCAGCAGTTGTCGCGGCTCTTGCGGTACTTGACCAGCTCCTCGAAGCGCAAGGGGGCGGAACCGCGCGGCATATGGATGGTGCTGATGGCCCAATTGCGGGTGGGCGAATCCCCCAGCTCGATGCACAGTGCGGTGGCGCCGGGAGTGCCAGTGGTGCGGTAGAAGTCGGAGAAGCCGACGCCGGCATTGATCTCCCCTACATATTTTTTGCGCGCCGCCTGCACGGCCTCTGGAGCGGCGACGGGCACATCTCCTTCCAGGAAGGCGACCACCGCCTTGACCCGTTTGGCGCCCATGGCGGCCCCCAGGCCGGAGCGGCCGGCGGCACGGCCCTTCAGGGTGATGACGCCGGCGATAAGGGACTGTTTCTCGCCGGCCGGCCCGATGCAGGCCGCTTCCGCCTTCGGCCCGAACTCCGCCTTGACCCAGTCCTCGATCTGATAGGTGTCCATGCCCCACAAATGGGAGGCATCGCGCAGTTCTGCCCGCCCATCTCGCAGGAAGAGATAGACCGGTTTCTCGGCCTGGCCGGTGAAGAAGATCATATCGAAGCCGGACTGCTTCATGGCCACGCCGAAATTGCCGGAGCCGTTGGCGTCGCCCCAGGTGCCGGTGAGCGGCGATTTGCCGAAGACGCCCCAGCGGGTGCCGGTGGGCGCCGGCGTGCCGGTCAGCGGCCCGGTGGAGAAGCCGAAGATGCTCGCAGGCGAGAGCGGGTCAATGCCCGCCGGCTGGCGGCTGTACAGGACGCGCGCTGCCACTCCATATCCGCCTACAAAATCCCGCAGGAGTGCTTCATCCGGAACCTCTACTTCCAGTTTGCCCGTGGTCAGGTCCACCCAAAGGAACCGGCCGGCGTATCCTCCCAACATCTCTGCACCTCCTGGAAAGAGAATAAGCTTGCGAGGGGGAATGGGCTGATATGTCTGCTGGTCAGACCGATTTGAGGGCCATTGTAGCATGCTTTGCGCGGACTGTCAACATCGCTTTTCGCAGGCGAATTCCGACCCTCGTTGGGTACTGTACCAGGAAGCCGGGAGATATGCCCTATTCCACACCCCTCGACCGCGATGGTTTGACGCCGGCTCCGCGCCGGCATATAATATCCTTCGGCATGCGGTGAACCCCCAGGGTGGGCCAGGGACATTCGCCGGCCCGGCCGGCACTATCGGTGAGGCCCATGGACAGCGCCCCACATACCGTAGACTCCGTACCACATGTCTCCGCCCGGCCTTCCGGCCTGCGCGCCTCCTGGCGGCGCACCGCCATGCAGGCCGCCGGCCCCCTGCTGGGAGCGGTCCTGCTGGTCGTCAGCGGGTGGGGCACCGATTGGCACACCCTGGGGGAGACCTTCCGACAGGCACATCCCCTCTGGATTGTTCTGACCGTCGCCAGCGTCCTGCTGACCATTTTCTTGAAGGCAGAGCGCTGGCGGGTGCTGTGCGGCAGTCCCCCTATTGGCCGGGGGCCGTTCCTGAACGGTATTGCCATCGGCCAGTTCGCGAACGCCCTGTTCCCCGGCCGCGCCGGCGATCTGGCGCGCTGGGCGGTGCTGGGCCGGCAACCATCTCCCGGCTATGTGGGCGCGCTGGGGAGCGTCATCGCCGAAAAGGCGCTGGACATGCTCATGCTGGTGGCGCTGATGGCCGTGGTACTGCCGCTCTCCCCGCATCTGGGCGGGGTAGACAGCCGGCGCGCGGCGGTCGCCGCCGGCGGTGGCGGCCTGGTCATGTTGATAGGCCTGCTAGCCCTGCGCCAGGCGCGTCTGCGGGGGTGGCTGACCGGCCTGCTCGGCCGGGTGCTGAGGCGCTGGAACGCGGCCTGGCCGGCACGGGTGCAGGAAGGGCTTCGCCGGCTGGCGGACGCCTCTCCGGTGCACTGGCTCCCCTGGCTCCAGAGCCTGCTCATATGGCTGGCGGCCGCCGGCACCAATATGCTGGCCTTCCGCGCCCTGGACATGGCCCTTCCCTGGACAGCGGCGGTGTTACTGCTGGTGGCCCTGCACGCCGGCCGGCTGGTCAACATCACCCCCGGCCAGGTCGGCATCTTTCATTCCATCACCGTCTGGGTTCTGGATGCCTACGGCGTGCCGCGCCAGACGGCCTTCGCCTACAGCCTGCTCCTGCATCTCAGCGTCACCTTGCCGCCCATCCTGTGGGGAGTATGGGCACTGCGGCATGAGAGCCTGCATTGGGGCGAACTCCTTGTGCACACCCTTCAGAGGAACGCCAACCGGGGAGACGAAGCATGAGCGCGTGGAGAGGAACCCCGCGAAAAAGATGGATCACCGCCGGCATGTTGCTCGTCCTGACCGTGCTAGTCGGGGGCGCCGGCGCACGCGCCGATGGCCCGACGACCCTGTACCCTTCCGCCAACGAGCGTTTAGGCGTCGGTGTGGTGGGGGACATCCGGAATTATGACCTTTCCCCACTGCACGCCGGCTGGTACGTCAACTGGGGCACCTCCGCCAACCTGATCAACCCGGAGGGCATGGACTTCGCCCAGATCATCCGCGTGGGCGCCAGCATCCAACCAAGCCTGGCGCAGATCCGCGAGATCGCCGCCAGCAACCCGGGCAGTCTGTGGCTGGTCGGCAACGAGCCGGACTGCATCTGGCAGGACAATGTCTGGCCGGAGACCTATGCGGAACAGTATCACGACATCTATTACGCCCTCAAGGAGGCGGACCCCACCTGTCAGGTGGCCATCGGCGGTGTCGTGCAGGCCACCCCCTTACGCTTGCAGTGGCTGGACCGCGTCTGGAACTGGTACCGGGCGCGCTACGGCGAGACCATGCCGGTGGACGTCTGGAACGTCCATAACTTTATCCTTCAGGAACGCCGAGGGAGCTGGGGGTGCGAGATACCGCCGGGCATCAACGCCACCGCCGGCATGCTCTACGGCATTGACGACCATGACAATATGACCTACTTCCGCCAGCAAATCGAGGCCTTCCGCCGCTGGATGGCGGAAAAGGGCCAGCAGAACAAGCCGCTCATCGTCTCGGAATACGGCATCCTCTTCCACGAAGGGCTGGGGTACGATTACGAGCGGGTGCGGCGCTTCATGCTGGCCACGTTCGACTATTTTATGAACGCGACCGACCCAGAAATCGGATACCCGGAGGACGGCTACCGGCTGGTCCAGCGCTGGGCCTGGTACAGCCTGGATGACCCCAGCTTCGAGCAGGACGAATACACGACCTGGTCAGCGCTTTATGACCCCTTCCCGCCGTATGCCATCCGGCCGCTGGGGGTGGAGTTCGGGAGGTACGCCGGCGCGCTGGTAGTGCCCTATGTGGACCTGGTGCCGGCGCGCTTCCAGCTCGACCGGCCGGCGGCGTTGGTCTATGGGGAGCCGGCATCCTTCACGGCCCATATCACCGTCCAAAACCGCGGCAACACGCCCTCGGCCGGCCCCATTCCCCTTCAGGTGCGCCAGGAGGATGCCAGCGGCGGGAGCGCCATGGTCGCGGCAGGGGCCGTGCCGGCCCTGCCCCGGCGCTATGCCGGCGATGCCGCCATCACCCTGACCTGGCAGAGCGTCATCACCCAACCCCTGCAGTTCATCGCCCAGGTGAATCCCGACGGCGCGGTGCCGGAATGGAATCTCTCCAACAACGCCCTGGCTCATCCGCTGGATGTCTGGGCCGACCTGGCGCTGGAGCGGGTGGGGGCGGGTTCGTCCGGCGTGCCCTTTGCCCCGGGGGAACATATTCCCGTGCAGTGGAAGGCGCCGGTGCGCAACGCCGGCCGGCTGGACATCCGGAATGTGGAGGTCTGCTTCTGGGTGCAGCCTCCCGGGGAAAACGAGATGCCGGCCGGCTGTGTCACCCTGCCCTACCTGGCCGCCGGCCAGACGGCGGTCGCCCAACTCGAATGGACGGTGGACCGCCCAGGCTTGCACCACCTGCGCGCCGTGGTGGACCCGAACGCCGCGGTCAGCGAGCGCTCGGAAGGCAACAATCAGGCCCTCGGCTCTATCCTGGCGGCCCCGCACCGCGTCTTCTGGCCGTTACTGCGCAAAGGCGCTCCCGCGCCATGAGCCGGCGTGCCGGAAAGGAGGTCATGATGAAAGTCATCAGGCGCAGGATGCCCGCTCTGGCATGGTGGGGGTTGGTATGGCTGTTGATCCTTCTGATGGGGGGCCTGGCGCCGGCCTGGGCGCGGCCCGGCCAACAGCCAGGCTATCAGACCGTGCCCACCCTCCCGCCGACCCGCCGGCCGGCAACGCCCACCCCTCCGCCGCCTTCCGCCGGCACTGCCACCCCTTCGCCGGCCCCCACGACGGCGCCGGCCATCCCCAACCTCCAGATACAGTGGCGCGCCAGCGTCACCACGACGGTACCGGGCGGGCAGTTTACCTATGAACTGCGGGTAACCAACATGGGGGTAACGCCGGCGGAGCAATTGGAAGCCCGGGTAGTACTGCCGGCCCAGGTGACGCCGAGGGAAACGCGCCTCTCCGCCGGCCAGTACCAGATAGAGGCAGGCCATACTATCCTCGCCCGGCTGGAGAGCCTGCCGGCCGGCCAGAGCTGGAGCATCATTGCGGTGGTGGTGGTAGACCCCGCCGCGCCGCCTGGCACAGTGCTGGAGGCCTGGGCAGAGGTCAGCCATGCCGGCGCGGTCTGGAAGTCGCCGGCCGCCGCGGTCGCTCTGCCGCCGGCCGAGCTTCCACCGACGGGAGGCAGGCGGCCCGGACGATGAACCGGCGCGGGATCCCCCTGTTGACCGCCGGCGCGGTCTGTCTCATCGCGCTGGTCGTGTACACTGCCACCCTGGCCCCGACCATCACCTGGAGCCATGATGCGGCGGACAGCGGCGAGCTGGTGACCGCCGTGTACACCGGCGGCATCCCGCATCCGCCCGGCTATCCCACCTATCTGCTCTTGGCGGCGCCTTTCGCCCATTTGCCCGGCTGGGAGCCGGCGCGCGGCGTGAACCTCTTCTCCGCCCTGTGCGCGGCCTTGGCCGCCGGCCTGGTGACGCTGGCCGGCTGGCACCTGCTGGATACCAGTCCCCTTCCCGCCCCGCTGCGCGCCATCATTGCCGGCACGGCCGGCCTTTCCTTCGCCTTCGCCCCCACTCCCTGGTCCCAGGCCGTGGTTGCGGAGGTCTATGCCCTACACAGCGCCTTTGCCGCCTTACTGCTGTTGCTCATGACCCGCGAACTGGCCGGTGGGAGCGGAAGGTACATCCCCGCCGCGGCCCTCGCCCTCGGTCTGGGCCTGGGAAATCACCTCTCCCTCGCGCTGATGGCGCCGGCGCTGGTGCTGACGGCCCTCATCTCCTGGCGACACAGCCGGCCGGCGCGCGCTATCCTCTTGGCCTCCGGGCTTTTCCTGCTGGGCCTGTTGGTCTATCTGATCCTGCCCATCCGCGCCGCCGCTGACCCGCCGGTCAACTGGGGGGATCCGAGAACGCCGGAACGCTTCTGGTGGCTGGTCAGCGGCCGGCTATATCAGCGCTTCCTGTTCCGCCTGCCCCTTGACGCCCTGCCCGGCCGGCTCTCCGCCTGGGCGGCGCTCCTGCGCCAGCAGTTCGGGCTGATCGGCGTCGGCCTGGCCCTAGCCGGCATCTGGTTCGGCGGACGTCCGCGCCGGACCTGGAACCTGCTGGCCGGCCTGACCTATGTCCTCTTCGTGGCCTATGCCATGGGGTATGACACCAGCGACTCGTACGTCTACCTGATCCCGTCGTATGCCATTGTCAGCCTGTGGATCGCCCAGGGGCTGGCCGGCATCCTGGAGGCATGTTGGACAGTGGAAGGATTCCGCCGGCGCTGGCCCCTCGCCGCCGGCGCCATCCTCATCCTGCCGCTGATCTCCGCAGTCATCCATTGGCGGGAGGTGGACCTGCATCAGGACCGGCTGGCGCTGGCCTATGCCGAGGAGGCACTGGCCGGCGCGGAAGAGGAAGCCATCATCCTGGCGCACGGGGACGCCCCGACCTTCGCCCTATGGTACGCGCATTACGCCCTGGGCCGGCGGCCGGACATCACTCTCATCACTATATCGTTGTGGCAATACGATTGGTACAGGCAAAACATTGCGCGGCGGGTACCCGGTCTATTCCCACCGGACGATAACCCGCCGCCTGACCTGGATATACTGATCCGGCGCCTGCGCTCCCAGCGACCCCTATATCTGGCCGGCGACTCTTCGGTCCTGCTCGAGTACCACTGGGAGCCGATCGGCCCACTGTTTCAATTGGCGGATTGAGACCTCTCCGCCTTCACTCTTCCTCGTCTTTCGCCGGCCGGCCGTACTGCTCCCACAGCGCGCTCAACCGCTCCACCACGCGCCCGGCGCCCGGCAGATGAGAGGCGCGGATGTACAGCGACCCTTTGGTGCTGTGAAACACCCCCACCAGCGTGGAAGGGCGCGCCACGCGCGAGCCGGTGAAGCGCAGGACCAGGCAGAGCGGGTCCTCGCGGCGGGATGGGTCCTTGCCCGGCCGGCCCAGCTCCACCGCTTTCAACGCCTCCCAGGGGATGTGCACCGGCTTGTCCCCTTCCGTGATGTACAGATACAGCCCACTCGGCCGCGCCTCCAGCAGAGGGGGCGTGAAGAAGATCTGAACCGCGACGAATCCCACCAGCACCAGCCCCAGCAGGATCAGCAGTACCGCGGTGATGGTGGTGAACAGCGAGGGGGTGGCCGGCAGGACAACATGGGTGAACAGCGTGTCCACGCCGGCCGCCACCTGCACTAGCCCGAAGAGCAGTGCCGGCACCATCGGCCAACGCCGGCGATATACCCGATACAAAGGCTCATCCGTCATAGTCCGCTTCCATATGCCTGAGGTTCACTGTGCCGGCGGTTCCCGCGGCGGCGAAGGGGGTTCCGCTGACGCCGGCGGGGCCGCCCTTGGCTGGCGGGCGCTGATGAGCAAGGCCCGAATGACCAGGTACAGCCCCACCAGGATAAGGCCCACGGCCCATACCCAGCTCAACAGGTCGGCGCTGGAGAGGAAGGTCGCCAGGCCCACGATGAACAGGATGAGGGCCGGCCAGATGGCCCAACGGGCATGCTCTCTGCCGAAGAGCAGGGCAACCAGCCCGAAGGTCGCCGCCAACCCGATGAAGAGGATGCCGCCCTTTTCAAAGCCGCCCAGCCTTTCGGGCAGGGCGCTGACGACGGCCACGCTGGTCAGGACGCCGGCGGGGATCACCGCCCACCACAGGGCACGGTTGGTAAGCAAGATCAGCCAGAAGCTCAGCGCCAGCGCGATCAGGAACACCGCGCCGCCGAACTGCCCCAACTGGTCCCCGAAGCCCACCATGATGCCCAGCCCCAACAGCACCATGCCGGGGATGGCCGCCCACCACTGCGAAGCGCGGTTGAAGATGAAAATACTCAGGAAGATGACGGCGCCGGCGAAGAACCCCAGCGTCCAGAACACGTTCTCCGCCCCGACGATGACGCCCAGGTTCTGCAACAGCAACAGCACGCCCACCAGGATGAGCACCGCCGCCCCCACCAGATACCGCGTCGTGCGATTCATGATTGTCTCCCTCCCTGCAGACTTTCGATGCGAACCCAACCGAGCGTTCTCCTATGATACCCCAGATCGCCGGCCGGCGCAACAAATCGAACAGCAGACCATGAATGGTGGGCCATGTTCTATCATCCACCGCGCCAAATTGACACCATCTCCCTTTCGCGATAGACTGGCCTTGCAACGTCAAGCCTATCACCGCCCAAGAGGTTGACCACATGACAGGGATTCCCAATCTGGAAGCCATCAGCGAGCGCATCCGCTCTGCCTTTGAGGTCAAGAACACCGCCCGCGATCAGGCGCTGGCCCGCTCGCGGGAGCTTATCCGCTACTGCGCCATGTCCATCCGCGCCGTCCACCGCCAGGAGTTCGACCTGGCCGGCCAACTGCTGGAACAGGCGCGCCAGGTGGCTGATGCCATGCGCGCTGATCTGGCATCACACCCCGACCTGTATTACGCCGGCTACACCCAGGACGCCCTCAAGGAGTTCGTGGAGGCCAGTGCCACCTTCGCCCTGGTGCAGGATCAGCCCCTGCCGGAGCCGGAGGCCATGCGGGTGGAATACAGCACCTATCTCGCCGGCCTGGCCGAAGCCGTGGGCGAACTGCGCCGGCATGTGGTGGACCGTATCCGCGCCGGCGAACTGGCCCGCGGCGACCGCCTGATGGAAATGATGGATGACATTTACGACGTGCTGGTCACCATGGACTACCCGGACGCCATCACCGCCGGCCTGCGCCGGCTGACCGACGTGGCTCGCGGCATCATCGAGCGCACGCGCGGGGACCTGATGATCGCCGCCCGCCAGGAGAAGCTGGAGGCCGCCCTGGCCGCCTTTGAGGGCCATATCCATGCCATGAACCGACAGGAGGGGGTGGCAGGGGAGGGATGAGCCGGCCGCTTCCCGTCATTAACGCCAGCGAAGTGGGGAGCTTCGCCTACTGCCCCCGGGCATGGTGGCTGCGCCGCGTCGAAGGTTTAGAGCCGGCGGATAGCGAGCCGTTGCGCCAGGGACAAACCCTGCACCGCCGGCACCTGCACGGCGTGCGACGCCTGCGGCTCTGGCAGGGGCTGGCCTACCTGTTGTGGATATTGGCCGGCCTGGCCGGGTTGGCCCTGCTCCTGCAGTGGATGTTGTAGGGGCGGATTCCGATGGGACTGTTGCTGCTCCTGACG
>JACIWP010000016.1:0-1786 GCA_014360855.1 Anaerolineae bacterium | reverse complement strand
AACGCTACCAGCCTCATCATCGCCGCCCCATAGGGGCGGATTCCGATGGGACTGTTGCTGCTCCTGACGATCCTCTTCGCGCTCGCCGGCGCCGTCCTGTGGCTGTGGGCGCGCCGCCTGCGTCAACGGGCCGGCTTGCCCGCCGGCGCGATACGCTACGCCGACGCCGGCGACGGCCGCGCCCCGCTCCTGCGCTCCGAGCGTTATGGCCTGCAGGGCCGGCCCGATTACGTGGTACAGGAGGGGCGGCGGTATATCCCCGTGGAGGTGAAATCGGGGAACGCGCCGGCGGTCCCATATGAATCCCATAAGCTCCAGTTAGCGGCCTACTGCCTGCTCATCGAGGAAGCCACCGGCCAGGCGCCGCCCTACGGCATCCTGCGGTACGATGACCGCGCCGTCCGGGTGTCGTATGATATAGCACTGCGGAGCGAACTGCTGGAGGCGCTGGAGATTATGCGCCGGCATCTGCGGGCCGGCGAACCCCCACCGCCCACCCGCATCCCCAGCCGCTGTGCCCACTGCGGCTATGCCGATATCTGCACCCGATAGCAAAAGGCCCCCCGCCGGAAAGCGGGGCCTTGCTTCGTGGGATTAAAACCCCTCCAGCTTTGACAGGTCTGCCAGATGCGCCGGCAGGGCCGCGATGCGCTGGAGCAGTCCCAGCCGCGCCTCCCGCAGTGCCTGATCCTCCGTCATCACCAGGATATCGTCGAAGAAGCGGTTGATCGGCTCGATCATCGGGATAAAGGCCTGGAAGAAGGCGTCCATGCCCCCATCGGGCGGCATCTCTTCCAGACAGCGCAGGTAGGCCTGATAGAGGGCCTGCGAGGCCGGCTCCGTCAGTAGTTCGGGGGCCAGGCGGTACTGCGCCGGCTGTCCCCGCACAATGCGCACACAGCGGCTGTAGGACGCCAGGATCTGCGGCCAGTCTTCCCGCTGGACCCATGCCTGCAGTTCGCGCGCCACCCGCCAGGCCCGGTACGGGGTATCGCCACTGCCGGCCAACGCCGCCTCCACGACATCATAGCGCAGGCCCTGTTCCTGGAGCCAGCCGCGCAGCCGGCCGAGGATGAACTCATACGCCGCCTCCAGGGCTTCGTCGGAGCATTCCACCGGCAGGAGCACCGCGGCTTCCCGCAGTATCTTGTGCAGGGAGAGCGGCAGTTGGTGCTCGATGATGATCTGCACCAGGCCCAGGGCGGCACGCCGCAGACCAAAGGGGTCGGCCGAACCGCTGGGCGTCAGCCCGATGGCGAACAGGCCGATGAGGCTGTCAATGCGGTCCGCCAGGGCCAGGACGACGCCGGCGCGGGTCTGCGGCAGGGCGTCGCCGGCCCAGCGCGGCAGATACTGCTCGAAGATCGCCTCGGCGACCGCCGGCGGCTCGCCGCTCCGCAGGGCATACTCGCGGCCCATAATGCCCTGCAGGGACGTCATCTCAATCACCATCTGCGTGGCCAGGTCCGCCTTGGCCAGATAGGCGGCGCGGGCCGCGGCGGCTCGCTCTTCCTCGCTCAATCCCAGCTCCTCCGCCAGGATGGGCACCAGACGCTCCAGCCGGCGCGACTTGTCGCGCATGGAGCCAAGCTTCTCCTGGAAGGTCAGGGTCTCCAGCCGCGGCAGGAAATCCTCGAGCTTGCGAGACGTATCGGCCTGGTAGAAGAAGCGCGCATCCGTGAAGCGGGCGCGCAGGACCTCCTCGTTGCCGGCGCGCACCAGCGCCTCGTCCAGCGTGTGGCCGTTGGCGATCACGATGAAGTGCGGGAGCATATTGCCCGTCTGG
>JACIWP010000015.1 GCA_014360855.1 Anaerolineae bacterium | reverse complement strand
CCGCCGGCGCCACTTTGTACCTTCCCATAAAACCCACGAGAGCTGAGGACCCCCCACGTCCTCAGCTCTCTATGTGAAAAGGAGGAGAAGAAGAGACTGGTTCAATTGTCACTTGCAATATATCCCGCCGGCGCGCAGGAAACTGGACGCGAAGCTGACGATTTCCCTACGCAAAGCCGGCGCGGCCCATTCCCCGTGCGATCCGCTAGCTAGAACGGCAGGTCCTCTTCGCTCTCCGGCAGTTCCATGCCGGGCTCCACCCCTGGCGCCTCGCCGCGGCCGCCGACAAAGCGCACTACCCGCGCCCGCACCTCGAACGAGGCGCGCGGATTGCCGTTCTGGTCGGTCCAGATGCGCGGCCCGCCAGTGTTCGGGTCAGCCACCAGGGTGCCCTCGACCAGCACCTGCCGGCCCTTGGACAGGTACTCATTGCAGACCTCGGCCTGCTTGCCCCATACCGTCACCCGCCACCAGGTAGTGCGCTCCTGCGTCTCCCCGCTCTGATCCACCCAGCGCTCATTGGTGGCCACGTTGAAGTTCGTCACCGGCGTCCCGTTCGGCGTATAGCGCATGATAGGGTCACCGCCCAGATTGCCCAACAGAATCACTCGATGAAACATGTGTTCGCTCCTTTCCCTGTAGCATCAAACGGATGATAAGTGTATCTTTATCATACTGCAAGTTCCGCGCGCTGTCAACGGCGGGGCGGGCGGGTTGCGACCTTCCATTTGTAGGTTGACGGAACGCGCCGGCTGACATATACTTGTTGGGTATGATGGTCTGACCACCCGCCGGCTGACTGCATCCGCTTCCCACAAAAGGAGCCCAGCATGAACACTGATGAAGTGAAGTCCCTCCTGCGGGGACCGGTCGCCCCGGTGCTCACCGTGTACGACGAGGACGGAGAGGTAGACCTGGATGCCATCCAGTCCAACGTGGACCAGCAGATTCGGCGGGGCCTGGTCGCCGGCAAGGGGACCCTGCTGGCCGCCGGCGCCGGCGGAGACTTCCCCCTGCTGACCACGGATGAGCGCAAAGCGATTATAGGCGCCATCTGCGAGGCAGCGCGGGGGCGCGCCGTCGTCATCGGCTGCGCGCAGTCCCCTTCCACCCGAGAGGCGATCACGCTGGCGCAGTACGCCCAGTCTGCCGGCTGTCATGCCGTACAGCTCAGCCCACCATGGTACTACGCGCCGCTCCCCCAGCAGGTGTATGAGTTCTTCCGGGCCGTCGCCACCAACATTGATATTCCCATCATGGTGTACCATACGCCCTGGCTCGGATGCACCATGGAGGTGGATCTCATCGAGCGGCTGGCCGGCGATTTCCCCAATATCCGGGCGCTGAAGTGGGTCGGCGTGAACGAGTTCCAGCACGTGGACGCCTATATCCGGCTGGCGCCGCACATGGCCATCATCGACAACGCCTGGCAGCCCGTGCAGAGCTTCCTGCTGGGCGCCACAGGCTATGTCTCGCACCTGGCCAACGTCTGGCCGGAGCATGAGGTGCACTTTTGGGAGATGTTGGAACAGGGCGACCTGGCCGGCGCCCTGCGGGAATATACCAGCGTGTACTGGCAGTGGGTGACCTTACGCGTCTGGGCCGGCCAGCATATTTCCAGCGGCGAATCCTTCCTGGTCAAGCGCGCCGCGGAGCTGACCGGCTTCATCGGCGGCCCGGACCGCGGCCCCATGCGCACGCTGACCGAAGAGGAGCGCCGGCATGTGCGGGAGGCCCTCCAGCGCATGGGCGCGCCGCTCATCAACTAGGTGACAGCCACCAGAACGGGATTGTCGGGAACGGCTGGATTTGGGCCGGGAAGTGTTTGCAGGTATAATCTTGGAGATCCATGGACCGATTTCACCCAGGAGAACCAGCACATGCACCATCGGCCTGCATCACGCGTGGTCATCACCGGCCTTGGGGCCGTATCCCCTCTGGGATTAAACCTGCCCGATACATGGAGCGCCCTGCTCGCCGGCCAGTGCGGTATCTCCACCATCGATGATCTGGAGCTTGGGGATTTTCCCTGCCGGCTGGCCGCCCGGGTGCGCGATTTTGACCCCACCCAGTACATGAATCCCAAAGAAGCGCGCCGCACAGCGCGGCAAACCCAGTTCGCGCTGGCCGCGTTCGAAGAGGCGCGCCGGCAGGCCGGCCTGGATTGCCCCCCGCCCGACCCGTCTCGTCTGGCGGTATCGGTGGGCTCTGCCCTGGGGGGCACGCCCATCATCGAGGAACAGTCCGTCATCCTCCATGCCCAAGGCCCGCGCCGCATCAACCCGACCTTCGTGCCGGCGGTGCTGGTGAACATGCCGGCCTGCCAGCTCGCCATCCAGGCCGGCGCCACTGGCCCGGTGCTGACGCCGGCCGCCGCCTGCACCACCGGCATCGTGGCCATCGGCGACGCCTTTCGCCTGCTCCAGCGCGGCGAGGCCGATGTGGCTATCGCCGGCGGCACGGAGGCGGCCATCTCCCCCATCGCCCTGGCGAGCTTCGGCCGGCTGGGCGCGCTCTCCACCCGCAATGACCAGCCGGCGCTGGCATGCCGGCCTTTCGATGCCCAGCGCGATGGCACCGTGGTGGGCGAAGGAGCCGCCATCCTGATCCTGGAGAGGCTGGAGCACGCCCAACGGCGCGGCGCCCGCATCCTGGCCGAGGTGGTCGGTTACGGCCTGACCTGCGATGCCTATCACCAGGTGATGCCCGAGCCGACCGGGGCACAGGCGGCTCGCGCCATGGCTTTGGCAATGCAGGAAGCCGGCTGGGAGCCGGCACAGGTGGATTACATCTGCGCCCACGGCACAGGCACGCCCTTGAACGATGCCGCCGAGACGCACGCCATCAAGCAGGCCCTGGGGGAACATGCCTATCGCGCCGCTGTCAGCTCCAACAAGGCGCAGGTCGGACATATGCTGGGGGCCGCCGGCGCCTTTTCAGCGGTCATTGCTGTACAGGCCATGCTGGCCGGCATCATCCCGCCCACCGCCAACCTGGAGAATCCCGACCCCGAGTGCGACCTGGATTACGTGCCGCGGCAGGGCCGGCCGGCGGCCGTTCGCCGCGCCCTGGTCAACGCCTTCGGCTTCGGCGGGCAGAACGGCTGTCTTGCCCTGCAGGCCTGGGAGGATACCCCCTCCGGGCGCTAATGTCCGCATGAGGCCGGCCCTTCTGCAGCATGTCTCCACGCCCGGCATGCCGCGTGGGCCTCTTCGCTGCCTTGAATTTCGCCGGCGATTGGACAGGCTCGCCGGCATATGTTACAATGCAGGCGGCGAAGTGGCATACACGCGCGCATGGAGGGCCATCCGCTCGGGAGGAAAGCGCATGCTCCGAGGTTATCCCCGCCTGGTGTTGGCACTCATCTGCCTGCTTATCGTAACAGTCATCAACGGTGGGTGCGCGCTGGGGCGCGGCCCTGTCCGGCCGGCCGTCACCATCCTGTCCCCCCAGAACGGCCAGCGCCTGACCGTCGGCCAGGAGGTCGAGGTCAAATCGGTGGCGCTCGACACGCGGGGGATCGACCACATCGAGCTGTGGGTGGATGGAGTGCGGGTGCAGAGCATCTCGCCGGACTCCAGCCAGGAACCGACCGCCTGGGAAGCGAGCTTCCGATGGAAGCCCGGCACCGCCGGCCGGCACCAACTGGCGGTGCAGGCGGTGAACCGCGCCGGCGTGACCAGCGCGCCCTTCGCCATCGTCGTGGATGTGGTGCCGGCCGAGGCCATCAGCATGCCGGCCACCCCCACACCGACCGCAACGCCTCCTCCTACCCAGGAACAGCCCTCCCCCACGCCTCCGCCGGCCGCCTGCCTGAACAACGCTACTTTTGTCGCCGACATCACCGTGCCGGATGAGACGCCTTTCCGTCCCGGGGACACCTTCGAGAAAATCTGGCGTATGCGCAACAGCGGCACCTGCCCCTGGGACAGCCGTTATGCCTGGGTCTTCGAATCCGGCGAGGCCATGACCGCTCAGTGGGCGGTGGAGGTCCCGCCAACGGTTCCGGGGGCGGATGCGGATATCGCTGTGCGCATGACCGCGCCGGCCCAACCCGGTCGCTATATCGGCCGCTGGCGCATGCAGGGGCCGGACGGACAGTTCTTCGGACAGCGGGCAACGGTGATCATCGTGGTCATCCCGGCCGGCCTCACACCGCCGGCCGCGCCGGCACATCTGGAGGCGGAGTTTGCCCCGCCCGACATGGTGGTCCTCCGCTGGGTGGATCAGTCGGACAACGAGCAGGGCGTGCGCATATATACCGATGACGGCCGCACTCTCCTGGCCGACATCCCCACCCCCGACGTCACCGAGGCCCGCATTCAGCACGTGCCCTGCGGGCAGGAAGTGCGCTTCATCGTGAGGACGTACAACCAGGCCGGCGAGTCGGAGCCGGGTGCCAGCGTGACCCTGCGAACGCCGGACTGCGCCGCCGGCCTGCCGGTCATCCACTACTTCACCGCGGAGCCGGCGGAGATCGCGGCCGGCCAAAAGGCGCTCCTGCGCTGGGACCTGGAAGGGGCGCGAGAGGCGCGCATTTTCCCCGGCGGTGAGGCCGGCGTCGTTGCGCCGGGCCAAATGGAGGTCTCTCCGACGCAGACCACTACCTACCGGCTGGTGGCGGTGAATGAGCTGGGAACGGTGGAGGCGCGCGTCACGGTGACGGTGCGGGAGGGGGCCGCCGGCGTGCCGGCCGTGCGCTTGACCATCTCCCCGAGCGCCGTCGGCCAGGGCGAGCCGTTCCGCATCACAGTGTCGGGCGAGGCCGAGGACGGGCTGAACTCCATCTGGTGGTGGGGGGAGGGGACGGGCGATGCGGAGCTGGACGCGGTGCACGCCCATCCCTGTCAGGGCGCCGGCCAGTGCTCGCAAGGTTGGGATATGCGCACGGAGGTGAGCGGCGAGCTGACTTTCCGCGCCAATGCCCGTTCCAACGCCGGCGTGCAGGCGGATCAGGGAGGCACCCTGCCGGCGGCCCGCCTGCAGGTCGTCCCGGTGCTCGTGCGGGCGCGCGACGTGCGGGTGAGCGGGGAACAATGCCTGGACCTGGAGACGGGGAGCGCCGGCGACTGCGGGCCGGCGATGGATGTCCGCTTCCTCTATGACGCGGTGGACGGCTGGAACCTGCAGGGCATCAACGGCGGACAGGTGGTGGGCCTGGGTGTTCAGCCGGCCATCGAGGCCATCAGCTACGGGGATGTGCGCGCTACCACCGACTGGCTCTCTCAAATCGCCGTCGGGCCGCGCCCCGGCGCTTCAACGCCGACCCACACCCTGGTCGCTGTGCGCACGGGAGCCGGCCATTTTGCCAAGCTGTTCTTCCGGGCGGATGCCGGCGCCCTGCTCGTGGAAGTCCTGACCTACGCGGAGTAGAAAGGAACTGGCCGATGAACCTGCGGGGATGGAGCTACATCGCCCAAATCGTGTTGAGCCTGGAAGCGCTGGTACTGCTGGCCCTGGCCCTGCTGATCGCCTATTTCCTGGTGCGGGGGATGAACGCGGTGTTAAGAGCCGTGCCGGCCTACCTGCGGCAGGTGCACCAGATACTGGAGCAGGCGCGCGGCTACGTCGAACTGGCCTGCCGGCTCCTCATCTCGCCCATCACCGCGGTCGAATCCTTTTTGGCAAAGGTGCGCGGCATGGGGCGGGGCCTGCGGAAATGGCTGGCCGGCGAACTGTTCTCTTGACTTCCAGCGGCATCATCCGTGATTCATACGATTGCACTGAGGAGGAAGAAGTGCGCACCCGAACGACTGGCGTCTTGATCGGCGGATTGATAGGGGCCCTGCTGGGGGCATTGGCGGCCTGGATCATCCTGGAGGAGAAAGAAGGGGTGGAAACGGGGCCGGCCGGCAGAGGTCACGGCCGGCGCGACCTCTCCGCCAGCGACGTCCTCAAAGTGCTGATGTCCGCGGTCGCCCTCGTCCAGCAGATCGCGAAACTGCGACAGCGTGTGTGAAGGGGGATGCCGCGCCGGCGGCCCAGGGGTAGGACGCAGTGAACGCCTGGTCCCGTTCCCAATGGGGAGTGCTCATCGGCATCCTGCTCCTGTTCAACGTCCTGGCGTTCGGCAGTCTGCTGGCCTTGTGGCGCGAGGAGACGGCAGTGCCGGCGCGCCGGCCCGCCAGCATAGTGGGAGAGATACTGCCCTCCCCGACTTTCGTGCCGGCGGCCAGCACGACTCTGGCCGAGGCTTCGACGGCTGTACCGAGGGGGCCGGCCGCGACCGCAACCCCTTCCCCAACCCTCATCCCTTCTCCCACCATTCGCGTCCCGATCTTGGCGGACAATCTCCGGGTGCGGCATGGGCCAGGCACCGCTTTCCCCGTGCGCACCCAGGTGGCGCGGGACACGCCCGTAACCATCGTCGGCCGGTCAGAGGACAGCCAGTGGCTGGAGGTGATCCTGCCGAACCGGGAGCACGGTTGGATCGCGGCGGAATACGCGGCACTGCCTCTGCCGGCGGTGCTCCTCCCTGTGGCCACTGGCGTCATCCCCACCCCCACATATACCCCGACAGCCACACGTACACCGACGCATTCCCCGACGCCCAGCCCATCCGCGACGCTCACGCGTACGCCCACCGCATCCCCCACCTTCACGCGGACGCCGACAAGTACCCCCACGCCGCCGCCCACCACAACGCCAACCGCCGCGGAGCGGCCGGCGCGGCAAACCGCGACGCCCACATCTCAGCCGACCCCCACCCCTTCTGCCGGCCAGTCGGTCGTGCTGGGGGTGGTGAGCACGCACGTTGGCCGGGACGGTTCGGATTCATATCTGGTGATCGGCGAGATTCGCAACGATGAAACCGTGCCGGTCCAGGACCCGCGGGTAGAGGTTACTTTCTACGACGAGCGTTCTCGATTAGTGGACCGTGTGGTGGTCGCCCCCTTGGTGCGGGCACTGCCGCCGGGAGGACGCGGCCCCTTCGCGCTGGTCTTCCCCTATGGGGGGACGCTGGGCGGCATCAGTGTGCGCGCTGCGGCGGTGCCGGCGCCGGCGCTGGAACTGCCGGCCCTGGAACTGCTGTATCGGCGCGGGTCCCAGGACGGCAGTACCTACCGGGTTACAGGAAACGTCCGCAACGCCGGCCGGCGCTCCCTGACCAAAGTGCGGGCTATCGTGTCGCTGTACGGTCCCGACGGCGGGATCCAGGACGCCACCGTATGCTTCGTGCGGCCGGCCACCCTGGAAGCCGGGGAGACCGGCGCGTTCGACTGTCCTTTCCCTCAGCGCCAGCCGGCGGCCAGCTTCGCGGTCTATCTGGAAGCAGAGGCGCAGTAATTGTGGGCGGATGCCCTGAGGAGACGACGGAATGGAAAGGCCCTTGCTGCCGGTGCGGGCCATGCCCAACGCCGGCCTGGTCACCGGCCATATCCATGCCTTGACCGAACACCCCCGGCGGGAGCAGGACGTGGTCCTGCGCCTGCATGTGGAGCGCGCTGATGACCTTCCCGACCTGCCCAACTTTGTCGCTTCCGAAGTGGGGAAAGAGGTGGAGGTGGTGCTCCGGCGCGGCGGGACGGCCGGCCTGCGCGCCGGCGACCGCATCCAGCTCACCGTGCGGTTCGAGGGGGATGAGTACGGCGGCGGCTTCTTTGCCAACGCCTGGGAATGCCGGGTCCTGGGGCCGGCAGGCGAATCGTCCACCTGTGCGGACACGTGACAGCGGGTGAGATCACACCCAGAGGAGGAACGCATGGAAACGCGATGCACGGTTCATGATGCGATGCGGCCGGCACTGGTGGCGCCCAGCCCAGAGGTCCTACAGGCCATGCGGGAGGAGTTCCAGGCCCTGATCGCCGGCGCGCCGCTCAGCCTGCGGCCGCACATCCGGCTGGGAGAGTTCGAACCGCGCGGGCCGGGATTTTCCGACGGGGTCATCTATCCGCCCGGGGAGGTGCCGGAGCGGGTGCTCCGCCTGGCGCCGGCGGCGCCGGCCGGCGCGCCCCTGGGGCCAGGGCCGGTGCGCGGCGTGGTCAACATCCTGGTGGCGCTGGTGCAGTTCCCGGACCTGCCCCTCTCCGTAGACCCGGCCTATTACCACTCCCTGCTGTTCTCCAGCGGCACCTTCCCCACCGGCAGTCTGCGGGATTACTACACCCAGGCCTCGTATGGCAAGGTGCTCATTGACGGCACTATTATCGGCCCCTACACCCTGCCCCAGCCCTACCGCTTTTACACCGGCGAGCGCTCCGGCATGGGGGAGTATCCGAACAATGCACAGCGGATGACAGAGGATGCGCTGGAACTGATTGACCCGGATGTGGATTTCTCCCGCTTCGATCCCAACGGCGACGGCTATGTGGATGCCCTGGTCATCGTGCACGCCGGCCCGGGCGCCGAATCCATCCCCACCGCCGACCGCATCCATCACATCTGGTCGCACAAATGGGTGCTGAGCCAGAAGCAGTCGCGCGACGGCGTCAACCTGTACGCCTACCTGACCGTGCCGGAGGACGGCCGGCTGGGGGTCTGGGCGCACGAGCTGGGACACCTGCTGTTCCAGTGGCCCGATTTATACGACACCGATTACTCCTCCTCGGGGTTGGGCAATTGGTGCCTGATGGCCGGCGGGAGCTGGAACAACGGCGGCCGCACGCCGGCGCTCCCTTGCGCCTGGTGCCGCATGTCTCAAGGGTGGACCGACACGGCCGTCATCACCGGCCAGGAACGCATCGCCATCCCGCGGGCATCGGAGTATCAGCGCATCTACAAGCTGTGGACCGATGGACTGCCGCAGACCGAGTACTTCCTCCTGGAGAACCGCGCCCGACACGGCTTCGACGCCTACCTGCCCGGCGAGGGCCTGCTCATCTACCATGTGGATGAGACACAAAGCTCCAACGCCAAGGAGCCCCATTATAAGGTGGCGCTCATGCAGGCGGATGGGCTGATGGAGCTGGAGACCAAGGCGGACAGCGGGGACGCCGGCGATCCCTTCCCCGGCTCCACCAACAACCGCTCCTTTGACGATGCCTCCAACCCCTCCAGCCGCTCCCATGCGGGAGCGCCCACGTTCGTGGCGGTGCGGGAGATCAGCGATGCCGGCATCATCATGACGGCGCTGGTAGACGTGCGGTCAGCGGCTGTGCCGGCCGGGCCGCCGGCGCCACAGGAGCCGGCCGCGGCGCGCTCCGTGACCGAGGTGCCGGGCATCGGAGCGGTACGGGCGCGCCGGCTGGCCGAAGCCGGCATCGGGGACCTGGCGGCGCTGGCCGGCTCCGATGTCGGGCAAGTGGCGGAGATCCTGGACGTCTCGGAGGAGACGGCGGCCGGCTTTATCGCCGCGGCGCGCTGGCTGATCTCCCAGTAAGCCTCAGCCGAAGCGGCGATTGTTGTCGGCGCGCCATTTCATGATGGCGAACAGCTCCGCCACCGACTGCACGTCAATACGGTCGATCTGGGCGGTGGGGTTCAGCTTGCGCAGATAGGCCAGCACCTCTTCCGAGGGATTGATGCAGGTGATGGTGTGGCCCAGGTCGCCGTGTACCTTGGCGGCATCGTCCGGGCTTTCGCCGCGCGTACAGCGGAAGCGCAGGAAATAGTGCCGGCAGGCGTCGTACCATGCCCACGGCGTGCCCTGTGGGAACAGGACATAGTGACTGCGATAGGAGGTGGGCTTCACCGTGAGCGTCGCCAGCCGGTCAATGATGCCGCCCAGGGTCTCGAAGGAGTGCCAGGGGGCGACAGCGCCAACGACGAAGATGGCCGCGCCCAGCACATAGTCGTCCTTGGCCAGCTCATCATTGTACCATTTGAGGGACTCCCAGTACTGCTCCTCGCTGACGCCGGTGCGCCAGCCCACGTCCGGCCGGCCGGGATACACCCCCTGGGTCAGCCCGCATTCGGTGATGACGGCGATATGTTTCGGCCCCATGGCCTGCCGGATCGGTTCCATGATGCGGCGGTAGCGCAGGGCCAGCCACATGCCGCCGTTGCCGGCCTGCACCCCCTCCTGGTGCAGGCGCCACATGGTCGGCCAGTCATACTCGTGAAATCCCAAATAGGTGTACAACTGCAGGGTGCGGGGGAAATAGCGCAGCCAGTCCTCGCCCAGATACTGGCCGGTGCCGAAGTTCATGGCGATGGGTTCCATGCCGGCGGCCTTGATGCGCTCCCCAAAGGCTACCTGGAAGCGATCATAGGCGTCGTACTCCTCCGGCGAGCTGGAGTGGGCCAGGCATTCGTTGAAGGATTCCCAGGCGTTGAACAGCTTATAGCGGTTGACCTCGATGTTCAGGACGCGTTCGGCGAAGGCCCGGCCGCGCTCCTCCGGGTTCGGCATAAACACCTGGTTCGGCTCATACAGCCGGCCGATAATGAACGCGTCCGGCAGGACCTCCCGCACCCGCCGCCAGAAACCCACGTCGTGGTCCAGGGTCTTGATCACCGGCGGCCGCACCTTGATGATGGCCTGGAAGACCTCCTCGCTGACGCGATTGACGTGGAACCCGAGCTTAAGCATTGTTCCCACCTCCCACAGATTCCCCTGCTGGCAAGGACTATAGCACATCCGCCGGCGGGCGTCAACAGCCTGTAAGGTGACAGTCACCTCAGAGGTGACTGTCACCTGCTGTCGCCTCACCTGAGCTGACGGTCACCTTGAAGGTAACTGTCAGCTTATTGTCAGCTTGCGCTCCGCTTGACAAATCTCCGCCGGCAAGCATAATATACAATGTGGTCGTGCTAGACGGGGAGCTAGCGGTGCCCTGTACCCGCAATCCGCTATAGCGGGGTCGAATTCCCCTCCGAGGGCCAGATGCTTCTGAGACTGCCCTGGCATCTGGCGTTGAGGATTGGGTCCTACGCGGCGGAAGCCCGTGAACCCCGCCAGGTCCGAGAGGAAGCAACGGTAAGCGGTCACTTCCGGGTGCCGTAGGGGAGCCTGGTCTGAGCTGGGTGCCTGCGGCAAGTCAGGGGATATGGCTCGAAGAGGGGTGCACGACCACATTTTTATGCCGGCGGGCCGGCATCCTACATGAGTGAATCCTGTGATGTCCCAACCAACATACGATGTGATTGTGGTGGGCGGGGGCGCCGCCGGCATGATGGCCGCCGGCCGCGCCGGCGAATGCGGCGCTCGAACCCTCCTGCTGGAAAAAATGCCCCGCCTGGGCACCAAGGTCCGCATCACCGGCAAGGGCCGCTGTAACCTCACCAACATCGCCAGCCGGGAAGTGTTCATCTCCCACTTCGGCTCCCAGGGACGCTTCCTGAACAACGCCTTCGGCCGCTTCTTCTCCGAGGACCTGCGCGCATTACTGGAACGATTCGGCGTGCCCACCAAGGTCGAACGCGGCGGACGCGTCTTCCCCCTCTCCGACCAAGCGCTGGATGTGGTCATCGCCTTGGAGCGCTATATGAGGACGAACCGGGTGGAGATCCGCCTGAATACGCCGGCGCGCGGCCTCATCCTGCGGGATAATGCCATCGCCGGCGTGCGGACCGACGCCGGCCCCATCGCCGGCCGCGCCGTGATCCTGGCCGCTGGCGGCATGTCCTATCCCGGCACCGGCTCCACCGGCGACGCCTATCCCTGGCTGGAAGCACTGGGGCATACCATCCATCCCCTGCGGCCGGCGCTGGTGCCCCTGGAAACGCAGGAGCCCTGGTCCCACGCCCTGGCCGGCCTGACCCTGCGCAACGTGCGCGTGACCCTGTTGGTGAACGGTCAGAAGCGCCACAGCCAGTTCGGGGAAATGCTCTTCACCCACTTTGGCGTCTCCGGCCCCATCATCCTCTCCATGAGCACGCTGGCCGTAGATGCCCTGGCAGAGGGTTGCGTGCAGATATCCATTGACCTGAAGCCGGCCCTGCGCGATGAGGAGCTGGACGCGCGCCTCCAGCGGGAGCTGGACGCACACGGCCGGCAGGCCATAAAGACCATCGCCAAAAACCTCCTGCCCCAGCGGCTCATCCCGCCCGTGCTGGAGCTGGCTGGCATCCCGCCGGATAAGGTCGCCGGGCAGATCACCGCGGCGGAGCGCCGGCGGTTGGCCGGCGTCCTGCGCGACCTGCGCCTGACCGTCACCGGCTCCCGCTCCTTCCGCGAGGCCATGGTCACCGCCGGCGGCGTGGACGTCAACGAGGTGGACCCGCGCACCATGGAGTCAAAGTTGGTGAAGGGCTTATATATCGTCGGGGAACTGCTGGACGTACACGCGGACACCGGCGGCTACAATTTGCAGGCGGCCTTTTCCACTGGCTACGTCGCCGGCGGCGCGGCGGCGGAGCGCGCCCGGGCTATGGCAGAAGGGTGATTTCCCCCAGGTCGGCCGGCTCGGCCGGCCGCAGGCCCGTCTGCGGGTCGTAGAAGCCCACCAGCAGGCGGTAGGTGCCCGGCAGAGCATCGGCCCGCACCGGGATGCGGTAATGATCGAGGATATATTCCCCATCCATCCAGGATAATGTGGGCATTTCCCCATCGGCCGGCACCCCGTCAGCCTGGCCCCAGATGGTGCCGGTGGTGTCCACCAGGTGACAGAACACGTGATACTCCCCAGGAATAGGGCCGATACGATGCCACACCAGGGTAAGCTCCAGCACCTCGCCGGCCCGCGCCTGCCGGGATGAAAGGGTGAAGCCGGCAAGCTCAATGCCGGGCGCCGGCTGGGCGCCGGATGGCTCCGCCGGAGTCACAGGCAGTATCCGCTGGGGCCGGCGGGTCGTCACCGTGACGCGTCCCAATTCCACGTAATCCCGCGTGCGGGCCAGCCAGCCCGCCGGCCGCGCCGCGAGGCGCCGGCCGTCCGCCGCCCGGTACCAGCCCAAGATGAGCCGGTAACAGCCGGCCGGCGTATCCGCCGGCACGTGCAGGGAACGCATGTCTCGCACCAACTGGCCGACGTCCCAGCGCGATGTCGGGAAGCGGCCGGCGTCCGGCGGCCCTTCCTGTGCGGCCACCAACTGCCCCCGGTCGTCCAGAAGCTGGACGAACAGCACCAGCTCCTCCGCCGGCGGCTGTAAGGCATTCCATAAAGTGGTCAGGTGCACGTAGCGGCCGGCCTGGACCTGCCCTTCCGGCAAACTCGTCTCCAGCAGGGCCAGCCTCCCATCGAAAACCGCCAGCGGCCGAAGGCCTTGCGGCGCCCGGTCCCCGGGGGCGGAAAGCTCCGCGGCCTGCATCAGGAGGCGGCCCTTGCCGGCCGGCCACGACGCGCCGCTCTCCGTTTCATACACCCCCACTATCAGGCGGTATGTGCCGGGCGGCAGGCCCAGCGGAGGATGGAGCCGCACCGGATGGCGCACCAGCGCGCCGGCCGGCCATTGGTCCGTGGTATAGAGCGTTCCCAGCGGTTGTTCGTCCGTCTGCGCCCATGTTACGCCGGCGTCATCCACCAACCGGACCGTGACCGCCAGCCGCGGCAGGCCATCCTCCCGCGGACGCCACCACAGCACCGCATCCAGCGGCACACCCCCGTGAAGCTCCGCGGAGGGCGCCTCCATGCCGGCCAGCTCCAGCCGGCCGCCGAATACCACCCCCAGGGCCTCGGCCGAGGCGGGCAGGGAGGCCGGCGTCGGGTGGGTCAGGTAGCCCTGCACCCGCATGTTGCTCAGGCCGGCGAAGGCCGGCGTCTCCTCGAACTTGCGGCCGTGGGCCTCCAGCCAGGCGCGGATGTAGCCGTCCGGGTCGGTGACGGTGTCATAAATGCGGTACACCCATACCCGCTCGTAGTCGGTGAAGAGCCGGCGGAGTTTCTTATCCGCTTCTGCCCGAGGAAGGGCATAAAAGTCGGAGCGCGGGTCCCCCCAGCCCAGGGAGGGAGGGCCGTCCACCGTGCCGGTCTGCACCAGCACCAGCCCCTGCGGCGCGTCCGCGCGGCGGAATGCCTCGCCGTACTCGCTCAGCCGGCCGCGCCAGGCCACCGGCATGTCCAGATAGTAGAGGAGCGTGGGGTAGGCGTAGCCGGCGTTCACCAGCACCACATCGCCCGGGCGCCAGTGTTCCGCCAGGAAGCGCACAGCGGCGCGGTGGTCGTCGGGGGCATAGCGCGGCAGGAAGTGGTACTGCGCCAGGGAGAAGGTGCTGACGAGCGCGATGAGGATGCCAGCCAGCCAGGGTGCGAGACGCCACCTCGCGCCGGCTTCCTCCAGGCCGATGCCCACCAGCACCGCAAAGGCCGGCGCGTAGGTGAACAGATAGCGCACGTGATACAAGGGCGACCAGATGGACAGCAGTTCGATAAGCGCCAGGGGAATGAGGAAATAGCCAGCGGTCAGCAGGAGATGCCGGCCGTTCCGGCGCGCCAGACTCCACGCGCCGGCCAGCGCCAGGGTCAGGATCACCAGCAGGAAGGGCCAGACCTGGGCCGGCTCCACCGATTGGCCGAAGCTCAATGCGGTCAGCGCTTCCAGCAGTACCCTGCCGACCGGCGTCCATTCCCGCCAAGGAGGCACCGGCGGGTTGGTAGCCTGTCGGTAGGCCACCGGCAGCCATGGGGCATAGAGCAGCAGGACGCCGGCCTGTGCCACTGCCCAGGGTATGAGCTGGCGCCGGCGCTGTGCCGGCGGCCGCGCCAGGATTTCGGCCAGCGCCCACACGTTGAGGGCAACCAGCAGGAAGGCGAAGTAGTACAAGGTGTACAGGCCGGCGGCGGAAGCCAGGACATATACCGCCCATCCCAGGGGCTGGCGCCGCGGCGCATGCACCGCCAGCCAGAGGCCGCCGGCGGCCAGCAGTCCCAGCCAGGCGCCCAGGGTGTACATGCGCACTTCCTGGGCATACCAGATATGATAGGGGGAGATGGCCACCAGGAAGGCGGCCCACAGGCCGGCGCGCCGGTATCCCAGGGCGCGCCCCATCCGATAGACCATGGGGATGAGCAGTACCCCGAAGAACAGCGAAAGGAAATTGGCGGCAAACTCCCCCTCGCCGGCCAGCCGGCTCCAATAATGCAAGAGCGCATAGTAGAGCGGCGGATGGATGTCGCCGGCGGTGTGCTGTATCATGGCCGGGATGTCCAGGCCGGCCAGGTACAGGCTGACCCCCTCGTCGTACCAGATGCTTTGCGCCCCCAGCCGGCCCAGCCGCAGGCAAAAGCCGGCCAGGATGATAGCGCCGAGCAGGAGCACCTGCCCTGACGCGATGCGGTGTCTCGATGAGGGCGCAGAAGGGATGGCGTCGCCGGCCATGGCGGGAATTCCCTCGCTTCCGCTCAGGAGCCGGCGCGCCGCTCGCGGGCGTACGCCGCCGCCAGGCCGCCGCCGGCGGTCTCGCGATACAGAGAGGGCAGGTTGTGCCCGGTCTCGCGCATGACCGCCACGACGTCATCGAACGGGATGAGATGGGTGCCGTCCGAGAAAAGGGCGTAATCCGCACAGGTCAGGGCGCGGGTGGCGGCGTGGGCATTGCGCTCGATGCAGGGGATCTGCACCAGGCCGGCCACCGGGTCGCAGGTTAAACCCAGGTGATGCTCCAGCCCCATTTCGGCGGCGTATTCGATCTGGCGCGCCGTGCCGCCCAGCAACTGCGCCGCCGCGGCGGCCGCCATGGCGCAGGCCGCCCCGATCTCGCCCTGACAGCCCACCTCGGCGCCCGATATCGAGGCATTTTCCTTGATCAGGTTGCCCACCAGGCCGGCGGTGGCCAGGGCGCGCAGGATCGCTTTTTCGGAAGGCTCGATGACCTCCTGCAGGTAAGACAAGACCGCCGGCAGGACGCCAGCGGAGCCGCAGGTCGGGGCAGTGACGATGATGCCGCCGGCGGCGTTCTCCTCTGCCACCGCCAGGGCATAGGCCACCAGCAGGCCGGTGCGGCGGAAATGCCGGCCGCCGGTCACCGCCTTGCGGTGAATGGACCAGGCCTTGCGGGTCAGGCCCAAGCCCCCCGGTAGTGCCCCTTCCGCCTCCAGTCCGCGGGCGACGGCGGCGCGCATGGCCTTCCACACCTCGGCAAGGAAATCCCAGATCTCCTTGCCCTCGCAGGCTTCGACATACGCCCAGAGCGGCTGGCCCTCGCGCCCACAGTATTCGTTCAGGATGGCCTCCATCGTTGTAAGCGGGTATACCTGCGGTGATGGGGGGAAACCGTCACCGCGCAGGGCGCCGCCGCCCACGCTGTAGACCTGCCAGGCGCCGATGACACTGCCGGCATCATCCAGCGCTTCCAGGAGCATGCCGTTGGGATGGGCCGGCAGGTACTCGTCCGGCTTCCAGATCAGCTCCACGACGGCCGGCGCCAGCGCCTCATGTACCGCCCGGTCCGCCAGGTGTCCCTTGCCCGTGGCCGCCAGACTGCCGAACAGCGTCACCCGATAGCGCGCCGCATGGGGATATTGCTGTCGAAAAGCACTCGCCGCCCGATGCGGCCCCATCGTATGACTGCTGGAAGGTCCCACGCCGATGCGGAACAGTTCCCGTAATGATTCCATAGGCATCCCCTGACTAGAGGGCCTTGAACACCCGCCCCAGTGATTCACCGTAGACGTGCAGGTCCCACTCGCACAAATACCCAAAGGGTGTAACGGAGACCTCGTAGCCGGCGCCGCGCAGGCGCTCCGCTGTCTCCTCGATCATTTGCTGGGCCAGCGCCGGCTCCGCCTTCCCCTCCGCCAGATGGGTGAAGGAATGCAGGAGTACCTTGCGGAAGCCCCATTTGTTGGCCAGCCACTTGATATTCTTGACCAGCTTGGTGCGCACGCCGGCCCAATCGCCGGCGTCCGCCGGCTCCACATGGATAAAGGCCAGCACGACGTCGCGCAGGTCCTCTTCCTGATCCTGGTCCGGCGCTTCGGGAAGCGTCTTCTCGAACGTGCGGTACCAGAAGCGCCGGGCGGTGAACATTAGGAGCTTCATCTCAGCCGGCCACCTCCTCGAACACGCGCATCCAATTTTCCCCCAGGATTTTGCGCACCGCCTCTTCCGAATATCCGCGCCGCAGGAGCGCCCCGGTGATCATGGGCGTATGGCCGACGTGCTGGAGGAATTCCGCCGTCGGCTGGAAAAAGCCGTCCCAGTCGGAGCCGAGGCCCACATGGTCAATGCCGGCCACCCGCACGATGTGGTCAATGTGGTCAATGAGCTTGTCCAGGGTGGCCTCCTCTGGGTTCTCCGCGATGAAGGCCGGCACGAACGTCACCCCGACCACGCCCCCGCTGGCGGCGATCCGCTCGAGCTGGGCGTCCGTGAGGTTGCGGCGGTGATTGCAGACGGCGCGGGCATTGCCGTGGGAGCAGACGACTGGCCCTTCGTACACCTCAAAGACATGGGCCACGCCGGCCGGCGCCAGATGGGCGATGTCCACCATGATGCCCAGCTTGCGCATCTCCTGCACCAGCCGCACGCCGAACTCGGTCAACCCCCCGCCGGTGCGCTCCTCCGCCACACCGTCGGCGACCTCGTTGCGGTGGTTCCAGGTCAGGCCGATATTGCGCACCCCCAGCCGGTAGAAAGCCCGCAAAACGGTCAGATCGCCCTGCAGGGCGTCCGCGCCCTCCAGCCCCAGGATGCCGGCGATTTTGCCCTCCCGCTTGGCCTGGCGCACATGTTCCGCACGCGTGGCCAGCATGACCTGCGCCGGCCAGCCCTCGACGATCTCGTACATGGTCTCGATCAGGCGCAGGGTCTCCCATGCCGCCTTATGGCGCAGTTCCGGGCGGACGTAGGCGGCGAAAATCTGTGCCGTGATGCCGCCCTCCTGCAGGCGGGGCAGGTCCACCTGCCCCTTGCCCTCATAGCGGTCCCATGGGCGTTCGTTGCCCAGGATGTCCAGCAGTGTGTCGCAATGCCCATCAAAGACGATAGCAGATGCGTGCAGGTTCCGAGCGCGTTCGGAGATCTCCATATTCATCGGTGGGTCTGATCCTCCTGTGTGGGTTGGTCGGTGGATTGGCCGGCGGCCGGGAACTGCCGGCGCAGTTCGGAAAGCCGCGCAGTGTAGCGCACCAGCGTGCGCCACCAGGCGCGGTTCCACTGCGGACTGCGCGGCGTGCGCTCCCGGCTGGTCACGATTTTACGAATGCCCTCTTCCAGGATTTCCTCGGCGGAGCACTGCTCCGCGGCCTCACGTTCCTGATCCTGTCTTGTATCCATACGGTTCAACCTGGGCCCCGATGGCCTTTTTCATCATTCTGCGAAATTTATCACGGGTTTGACATCCCCCTATGCTTCGGGTACAATGGACGCCATCCGAAGGTGGGAGGGCATTGCACCATGACGACATTCTACCTGGTCCGCCACGGCAACACCGTCTGGAACCGCGATATCCGCTTTCGCGGACGCACGGACCTTCCCCTGGACGAGACCGGCCTGGCGCAGGCGCGGGCGACGGCGCAGGCGCTGGCCAAGGTCGGGTTGGCGGCGGTCTTCGCCAGCCCGCTAAAGCGGGCGTTCAACACCGCCGAGCTGATCGCGCAGGCCGCCGGCCTCATCGCCCGCCCCCTGCCGGACCTGATCGACATTGACTTCGGCGAATGGCAGGGCAAAAGCCCCGCCGAGGTGGAACAGGAATATCCGGAGCTGTACCGCCGCTATCTGGAAGCCCCGCACCTCGTGCACTTCCCCGGCGGCGAGAGCCTGGAAGGTGCACGCGCCCGCTTCGTCCAGGGCGTCCTGAAGGTGGCCGAGATGTTCCCGGAGCAGAAGGTCTGCCTGGTCGCTCATCAGGCGGTCAACCGGGTGCTGTTAACGGCGGTGCTGGGCCTGGGCACCGATGCCTACTGGCGCATCAATCAGGATACCTGCTGTATCAACGTCTTTCACTACGACCCTGCTACGTATCGGTTCACGGTGGAGCGCTTGAACGACACCCACCATCTGGCGCATTTGGGCTAGGGACGCCGGCTTCCGGCTCTCATCCCGCTCACCGCATTTCGTGCCGCAGGACGACGCGCCCGCCGGCGTCTTTGATCAACACGGTAGTCCCTTCTTCCCACAGGGCAACGTCCAGCCCCCAATAGAGATTGACCTCATCATCTTGACCAACGCCGGTATGCAGGATGATCGTGCCGTGACCTTTGAGCGTCACGTCCGGAAATGAATAGACATGGCCGCGGCCGTCGCTCACTGACCAACCCTTCAGGTTCAGCGCGGTCGCGCCGGCATTGGTGAGAAAGAGCGCTTCGTGTTGAATATCGCCGGCGCCGATGACGGCGGCAACCTCCAGGCTCGCTCCCTGGGGCCGCGGCGTCGGTTCGGCCGGCGTGCTGGTGACCAGCGGCGTCGGCGGAGCAGCCGGCGTGTGGGTGGCCTCCGGCACCCGGGTGATGACCGCGGACGCGCCGGCGGGGATCAGCAGTCTCTGCCCCACGCTGATGTAATCCGGGTCCGTGATGCCGTTGGCCTGCATCAGGTCCTCCAGGGACACGCGGAAGCGCAGGGCAATGGAGGTCAGGCTGTCCCCGGGCTGTACGACATACAATATCTCGCTCTGGAGTGGGGTGGCCGACGGCGTGGGGCTTGGCCAGGGCAGGGCCATATAGGCCGGCCGGCCCCGTTCCCACTGCCGCAGGGTGACCTGCACCACGACGAAGCTGACGGCGGCCGCGATCATCGCATTGATGAGGATGACCAGTGCCAATTGACGTCTGCTCATGCATCTATCCCGTGCTTCCGGACAGCGTACAGCGGCATTATAACCGTTTCTGGGGCGCTTGACAATCTGTAGGGGACATGAGAGAGGTGACAGTCACCTCCTCCCGACGGGTGTCTCCCAGATGCATACAACGGGGGAAAGATGGTGCGAGATTCTGAGGAAGAACAGGGCATGGAACAGGGGCTTCGACCCGAAACGCCGTCGGGACGAAGCCGGCGCATCGAACGCCTGCGGGGCATGGATGACCTCCTGCCCCCTGCCGCCGTCTGCCAGCGCGGCATCATCGGCCGGCTGAGCCAGGTCGCGGAATCCCACGGGTTCCGTCCCGTGGATGTGCCGGTGTTCGAGTACACCGAGCTGTTCCTGCGCAAATCGGGGGAGGTCCTCGCCCCCAAGCTCTACTCCTTTACCTTTCACAACCGCAGTATCTGCGCCCGGCCGGAATTCACCGCCTCGGTCGGCCGGCTGTATGTGGAGAGCCTGCAGGACGAGCCGCTTCCCCAGCGCCTGTATTATTACGGGCCGGTGTTTCGCTACGAGAAGCCCCAGCGGGGCCGGCGGCGTCAGTTCACCCAGTTCGGCCTGGAGATCATCGGGGGAGAAAGCCCTCTCGCCGACGCGGAGCTGATCCTCCTCGCCTGCGAGGGGCTGGAAGCGGTGGGGGTCGGGAATTTCTGCGTCGTGCTGGGGCATATCGGCGCCATGCTGGATATGCTCAAGCGGCTGAAGCTGGACCGGCGGGCGCGCAACTTCGTGCTCAGCAACCTGGAGAACCTGAGCCGGCCCGACCGCGGCCTGCCCTATGTGGAAGAGCGCCTGCGCGAGCTGTACCTGCCGGCGGAGCACAGCGCCGCGCACCAGCAGTTGGTGAGCGGCGCCAAGCAGGAGGAGGCGCGCGCCGTGCTGAGCGCCCTGCTGGGCCGGCTGAACGCCGAATCGGCACTGGGAAGCCGCACGGTGGACGAGGTGGTGGACGGTGTGCTCAACCAGCTTTCGCGCCCGGACCAGGTGCCGCTCATCCGGCAGGCGCTGGCCCTGGCCGAGCAACTGCATCGCGCCGCCGGCCCACCCCGGGAGGCACTGCCGGCGGCCACCGCCCTGCTGGAACAGCACCACCTCAGCCAGGAGCCCCTTCGCAACCTGACGGACATCGTCGAATTATTACGCGCCGCCGGCATGCCCGAGGAGCGAG
>JACIWP010000014.1 GCA_014360855.1 Anaerolineae bacterium | reverse complement strand
TTGGGGTAGCAAAACGTGCGGCGGTACAAGGTGACCGTCACCTCCCAGGTGACGGTCACCTTGTACAGCGTGCCGGCGCGCAAAAGGCGCCGAACCCGGCGCCTTTCACGGAGTTAGTTCTGGGATACGCTTCAGCCGGCGAGGTGGGGGGAGAGCTTCTCCACCAGCTTCGCCTTGGGCATATAGCCGATGAGCCGTTCCACGGGCTTGCCGCCTTTGAAGAGCATAAGCGTGGGGATGCTCATGATGCCGAACTGGGCGGCGGTCTGGTTGTTCTCGTCGACGTTGAGCTTGCAGACCTTGATCTTGCCGGCGTAGTCCTTGGCCAGCTCCTCCACGATGGGGGCGATCATCTTGCACGGCCCGCACCAGGCCGCCCAAAAGTCGACCAGCACGGGCAAGTCGGCCTTCAACACCTCGGCCTCGAACGTCGCATCGGTCACTTCGATTGGTTTGCTCATCATAGTGCTCCTGTCAGACATGATGGGGTGAGAAAAGGGTTATTCCTGCTCGGGTTTGCTCTCGGCCGGCGCTTCTTCCGCCGCTACCGCCGGGCTGAGCTTGAGGAAAAGCTGCATGGTGCGCAAGATTTTGGTGCGGCCGTCCGGCTGGAGCAGGAAGGCGTCCATACAGCGATCGAGATGCTCCGAAGCGATGGACAGCGCGATCTTGTCGAGTGCCGCTCGCGCTGCCATGATCTGGGTCAGGATGGCGTCGCAGTCCTGGCCCTCGGCGATCATGCGTTGGAGGCCGCGCACCTGCCCCTCGACCTTGCGCAGGCGGGTAAGAATCTGTTCCTGGGACATGGAATCCCTTCCTTTTGTTCCAATGGCCTCAACTGATTGCTTCGTGCAATATACAATGTACCGCGAAGGGCGCATTTTGTCAAATACGCGTAATACGGATACCAGGTATAGGGTATGTGGTTGGCAATAGAGAAAGGCTCGTCTCCGAACAGTTCGATAGGACAAAATATTGTTTATAACTTCCTCCAAACACCAGCGGCGACATGTTGGATGAATCCTAGCCTTTGCAAGAGTTGCAATTGCTGACGTATCTTAGCCCTAATGTTCATATTGTACGGATAATATTGACGGAAGAAATCCTCATAGGCGTAGATGTCTTGATTGGAGAATTCACCTTCTGGCAAAACATCATATACCAATTCAAGCCAGCCAAACAAATCCGACTTTGAGGGTTTCGGGCGTTGCAAGGTCTTGGCCTTCGTTGAGAAAGCTTGTCTCAGGGTGTGAATTTCGGGCTGTCGCGCCTGTTGTCTCTCCGCACGTTTTTCTACTTTGCATAGGTCCGCAAAAATATCGATGAATTCATCATCTGGGACAACTCGTAAGGGATGAAATTTCAATCGATAATATGTGTTGAAAATCTCGGACATTAGCTCTGAATGTATATCATCTTGAATCATGACGTTTGCCTCAATATTGGATGTTAACCCACTATGAGTCAGGTTGGATGAACCAATAATTGCGGTTGTAACCTGTTCATTTCTCATTAAATACATCTTTGGGTGGTAAAGAATAGACGTACTCCGTGGCACAAAACACAATAGTGTTGCGCGCTGGTTCTTTTGAGAGAGCGAATACAGCTCGCGAATGGCAACCGGATCGGTAGCGCGCGGGTCCATGCCAACAAGGAACTCCACGTTTGAGCCGGCTGCCAGTTGCCGTTCAATCACGGGCATAATCAGTGAGACTCCATCGTTTGATACAAATGCCACTGCAATGCGAATATCTGTCGCGCTTTCAATGGCTGGGATCAATGTCGAGATTGTCTTGCATTGGACGTTATCAACAATCTGGATCATACCCCTCCTCCTATATGGCACATGTATCCAGCGACGCCATGAAATTTCGTCGTCCACGACGAGGAAATTGAAATTACACAACTTAATTATGCGATAGGGTGTCCAAAAACACAACATCATTGTTGCAATATGTACTGGCTGGTGACTTTCGCTTGCTGACTTGTCCCAGGGCGGGGCGCGGGTATAATGGCACTGGATATCTGAAAGGGGAAGAGCATGGACATGTCCACTTCGACAGACTCGCCGGCCCACTACCCAGTGGACTTGCATGTGCATACCAACGCCTCCGACGGCACCGATGCGCCGGCGGAGCTGGTGGCCAAGGCGAAGGCCGCCGGCATGCTGGCCGTGGGCATCACGGACCATGACAGCGTGGCCGGCGTGCCGGAAGCGCTGGAAGCCGGCCGGCGCCTGGGCGTCCAGGTTGTCGCCGGCGTTGAACTCAGCCTGGCCAACGACCCGGCGCACGGCGCGGTGGAGATGCATCTGCTGGGTTATTTCATCGACCCGCACCATCCGGCGCTGAAGACGACCATCCAGCGCATGATGGCCGCGCGGGTCGAACAGAAGCTGGCCATCGTGCGCAACCTGCAGAAGCTCGGTTTCGACGTGCCCGAGGAAGAGGTGCTGGCGCTGGCCGGCCAGGGCGTGCCGGGCCGCATGCATATCGCACAGGTTGTCATGCGGCGGAACCCCGGCCGCATCCCTGGGCCAGAGGTGCTCTTCCGCGAGTATATTTCCGAGGGCGGGAAGGCATACGTGGAGCGTTCCTACCAACTCAGCCTGGAGGAAGGCATTCGGGTCATCCGGGAAGCCGGCGGCATGCCCGTGCTAGCCCATCCGGGTGCCTATACGAGCGTGCCGGATATCGAGAGCTTCATTCGGACAGCCTTGGCACTGGGGCTGGCCGGCCTGGAAGGCCCGTACCCATATGACAAGAACCGTCCTTTCTGCGGCAAGGGCGATACGCTGCACGCGATGATCGGCCGCTTTACGGCGCTGGCGGAATCCCTGGGGCTGGCGGTCACCGGCGGTTCCGATTATCATGGGGCGCGCAAAGACATCGCCCTAGGGGAACAAGGGCTGACGGCCCAGGCCTTTGAGCGGTTGTTGGCGGTGCGCGAGGCATTGGCGGAGCGAAAGTAGGTGAGGGCCATGTCCGAGGCCGATATCTGGCGCCGGCGGTTCGCGGCGGCCTGCGGCGAGTACTGCGGAAGCTGTGGGCCGGTCTCTGCCGGCATCTGCCGGGGTTGCGCCTATCAACTGGGTCTCACGCCGGCCGGCGAGGAATGCCGCATCTTCTTCTGCGCGGTCGTGGAGCACGGTCTGGAACACTGTGGGCTGTGCCCCGATTTTCCCTGTCCCCTGTTCCTTTCCAGCGCGGAGCCGGCGATAGTGGAGCGGCGGGTGCAGGCGTTACGCCGGCGCGCCGCCATCGGCACCGAGCGCTGGCTGGATGAGCAGGAACGGATGGAGGATAAAGACCATGAGCAGTGATTATGTGGTGGTGCTGTCCAATGCCGGCTCCCAGGAGGAGGCGGAGCGCATTGCCGGCACCCTGGTCCAAGAGTTCTTGGCCGCCTGTGTGAACATCGTGCCGCGCGTGCGCTCGGTATACCGCTGGCAGGGACAGATCGAATGGGCGGAGGAATGGATGATGGTGATGAAGACGCGGCGCTCCCTGGCCGAGGCGCTCATCCGCCGGCTCCGCCAACTGCACAGCTACGAGCTTCCTGAGGCTATCGTCCTGCCCATTGATGGCGGCCTGGCGGAATATCTCGACTGGATCCGCTCCAATGTCGAGGAAGGCTGGCATGACCTACCCTGAGCCGTGGGGGAACATGGTGCTATGATCTCGCTGGAGCATCTCCTGGCGGCCACCAACGGCAAGCTGGTGGGGCCGGCGGCGGAACGGGTCTTTCCCGATTTCTGTTATGATTCCCGCCTGCTGAACCCGGGCGAGCTGTTTCTGGCGGTGAAGACAGCCACCGGCGATGGCCATGATTACATCCTCGAAGCGGTGCGGGCCGGCGCCGGCGGGGTCCTCTGCGAGCGTCCGCCGGCGGAACTGCCCCGTCCGGTGACCGTTATCCAGGTCTCGGATACGCAGCAGGCACTGCTGGACTGGGCCGGCTATATCCTGCGTCATTACGGCACGGAGGTGGTGGGCATCACCGGCTCCACGGGCAAGACCAGCACCAAGGAGGCTATCGCCTGGGTCTTGGGCCGGCGCTATCCGGTCTTCCGCAATTATGCCAATTACAACGGCCGCTACGGCCTGCCCATTGCCCTGGGCCGGCTGGAGCCGGCGCACCGCATTGCGGTGCTGGAGATGGCCTGCGACGCCTTTGATGAGATCCGCCTGCTGGCGGAGATCACGCGCCCGCGGGTCGGAGTGGTGACGGCGGTCAACGCGGCCCACCTGTCCACCTTTGGTTCCCTGGAGAACATTGCCCAGGAAAAGGGGCAGTTGGTGCGGGCACTGCCGGCCGATGGCTGGGCCATCCTGAACGCCGACGACGGACGCGTGCGCGCCATGGCCGGCTGGACCCGGGCGCGGGTGCTCACCTTTGGCTTTGATCCCTCCGCAGATGTGCGAGTGATTCACTGGGAGAGCGATTGGGATGGCTCCAGGTTGGTCCTGCGGCATGGAGGGCAGGAGTTCGAGGGCCGGCTGAAGCTCCTGGGCCGGCACAGCGCCTATATCGCCGCGGCGGCGGTGGCGGTGGCGATCACCTACGGAATTCCCCCTGATGAGGCGTTCGACGCCCTGGCCTCCATGGAGCCGGTGGAGGGCCGCCTGCGTCCGCTGGAGGGGGTGCGGGACACCCGTCTGCTGGATGACACCTACAATGCCACGCCGGCCTCGGCGCTGGCCGCGCTGGACACATTGGCCGCTCTGCCGGCAGGGCGCCGGCTGGCCGTGCTGGGGTATATGAATGAGCTGGGCGATTTCGAGGAGGAAGCCCATCGGCAGGTGGGCCGGCGCGCGGCCGAGGTGCTGGATTATCTCATCATCAAGGATGAGCGCACCCGGCCCATCGCCGTGGCGGCGGAGGAGGCCGGCCTGCCCGCACAGGCCATCTTTGTGGGCAACACGGATGCGGAGATCATCGCCCATTTGCGGCGCATCCTGCGGCCAGGCGATGCTGTGCTCCTGAAGGGGGGCATCGAGGCGCGGCTGGAGAACGTGGTGCGGGAGCTGATGGCGCGGCCGGAGGAGGCGCCGGCGAAGCTGGTGCGCCAGAACCGCGCCTGGCAGTCCATCCGACTGGTGCGGCCGGGCCGGCCGACCTGGGTGGAGATTGACCTGAACGCCATCGCCAACAATGTACAGCGCATTGCCGAGATCGTGGGGCCGGCGGTGCGCATCATGGCGGTGCTCAAGGCCGATGCCTACGGCCACGGCGCGGTGCGGGTGGCGCGCACGGTCCTGAATCACGGCGTCAGCTACCTGGGAGTGGCCTGTCTGGGCGAGGCGCAGGTCCTGCGGGAGGCCGGCATCGAGGCGCCCATCCTGGTACTGGGGTATACGCCGGCCTGGCAGGCGCGCGAGGCCATCCTGACCAATACCGCCGTCACCCTCTTTTCCGAGGATGTGGCGCGCGCCTTCAGCCGGGCGGCGCAGGAGCTGAACCGGACGGCGACCGTGCACGTCAAGGTGGACACGGGCATGGGCCGGCTGGGGCTCCTGCCGCATGAGGTGGTGCCCTTTGTGGAGTTTCTCAGCGGTCTGCCTGGGCTGGTGCTGGAGGGGATTTTCACCCACTTTTCCACCGCCGATGCCGCGGATAAAAGCTATACTTATCGCCAGGTTGCCCTGTTCCGCCAGGTGCTGGCGGAGCTGGAGGCGCGAGGATTTCGCTTCCCGTTGGTGCATGCCGCCAATTCGCCGGCAACCCTCACGGTGCCGGAGAGCCACTGCAATATGGTGCGGGTGGGCATCGCGCTGTATGGGCTGGCTCCTTCGGCGGAGACGCCGCTTCCGCCGGGTTTTCGGCCGGCGCTCTCCTTCAAGACCCAGATCGCCCAGGTCAAGGAACTGCCGCCGGGGAGCTATATCAGCTACGGCAACACGTACCGCACCAGCGGTTATGAGCGCATCGCCGTCATCCCGGTGGGCTATGCGGACGGCTTCCGCAGGGGGCCGGCGCATTGGGGGGAGGTGCTGGTCAAGGGCCGGCGGGCGCCCATCGTTGGGCGAGTGTGCATGGATCAGACCATGATCAACGTCAGCCATATCCCGGACGTCCGCCAGGGGGATGAGGTGGTGCTCATCGGCCGGCAGGGCTCCGAGGAAATCACCGTTGACGAGGTGGCCCGCCGGCTGGGCACCATCAATTACGAGGTGGTGTCGCAGATCCTGGCGCGCGTGCCGCGCGTGACATAATCGGCGACATGACGTCGCCTGCGCCCCTCACTTGCTTCGGTGACGCCCCCTTTGATGCCCTCATGCGGTGGTTCCCGTTTCTGGAATTACCTGAACTCTGGTATAATTGTAGTGAAATCACTAAGGAGCGCTGGGTCGGCACGCCGGCCAGACCTGAAAGGATGGACATGCCAGAGGAAGAGCGCATTGTCTCGCCGAAGCGGCGAGAGGAAGATAAGCAGGTTGCCAGCTTTCCCCTGCGCCCGCGCTATCTGGACGAGTATATCGGCCAGGAGCGGGTCAAGGAGAGCCTGCGCATCTGCATTCAGGCGGCCCAGGCGCGGCATGAGCCGCTGGACCACATCCTGCTCTACGGCCCGCCGGGGCTGGGCAAGACCACCCTGGCGTACATCATCGCCAACGAGATGGGGGTGTCCATCAAGACGACCTCCGGGCCGGCCATTGAGCGCGCCGGCGACCTGGCCGCCATCATCACCAATCTCCAGCAGGGGGATGTGCTCTTCATTGACGAGATTCACCGCCTCAGCCGGGCCGTGGAAGAGGTGCTCTATCCCGCCATGGAGGACTTCGCCCTCGACATTGTCATTGGCAAAGGCCCGAGCGCCCGAAGCATCCGCCTGAAGCTTCCACGTTTCACCGTCATCGGCGCGACCACGCGGCTGGCGCTGGTCACTTCGCCCCTGCGGGCACGTTTTGGCCAGGTCTATCGGCTCGATTTTTACGATGTGCCGGCGCTGGAGGCCATCGTGCGGCGCTCCGCCAGGCTCCTCCAGATCGCCCTGGACGATGCCGGCGCCCATGAGATCGCCCGGCGCTCGCGCGGCACGCCGCGCGTCGCCAACCGGCTCCTGCGCCGCATCCGCGATTACGCCACTGTGCGCGGCGACGGCACCATCAACCTGGAGATCGCCCGCGAGGCGCTGTCCCTGCTGGATGTGGATGAGCTGGGTCTGGACGAGATGGACCGCCGGCTCCTGCGGGTTATCATCGAGAAGTTCGCCGGCGGGCCGGTGGGGTTGGAGACCCTGGCGGCGGCCATTTCCGAGGAACCCGATACCATTATGGATGTCTACGAACCGTATCTCCTGCAGTTGGGGTTCCTGATGCGCACGCCGCGCGGCCGCGTGGCTACTCGCCTGGCGTATGAACACCTGGGCATCGCCTATCCCGAAGGGCCGGAACAGCCGGCACTGTTCTGAGGCGAAGCCATGATCGAGGAACGGGTGCGCGTATTCGACGAGCAGGGGCAGGAGCTCTCGCCTTGTTCCCTGACGAAGGCCCAGCGGCTGGTGGCCGAGGGGCGGGCGCGCTGGCGGGAGGCTCAGCCGCCGGCCATCGAGCTGACGCGCGCCGTGGAACTGCCCGTCCGCCCAGCCAAAGCCGAGGAGGGGCCGCATTACGCCGGCCAGCGGGTGCTCCTGCATATTTGCTGTGGCCCATGTGCCACGTATACGGTGGGCCGGCTGCGCGAGTTGGGATTCCAGGTCACTGGCTTCTGGTACAATCCCAACATCCATCCCTGGCAGGAGCACGAGCGCCGGCGCGAGAGCCTGGCGGGCTTCGCCGAACAGGTGGAACTGCCGATGCTATGGCAACCCGGGTATGAGATGCCGGCCTTCCTGCGCCTGGTGGCCGGCCGGGAGAGGTTCCGGCGGCGCTGTGCCATTTGCTACGCCATTCGCCTGCGCGCTGCCGCCCAGCAGGCGCGCGCGGATGGTTTTGATGCCTTCACCACGACTCTGCTTATCAGCCCCTATCAGGAGCAGGAGCTGATCCGGCGGATCGGTGAGCATCTGGCCGAGCGGGAGGGCGTGCGGTTTTATTTCGAGGATTTCCGCCGAGGATGGGCGGAGCGCGGCCGGCTCACCCGACTCTATAACCTTTATCGCCAGCAGTACTGCGGCTGTATCTACAGCGAGTGGGAACGCTATCAGGGGGAGGCGTGTGAGACCTACGCGCCGGCCCGCCTGGAGGCCGCCGACCTGCACGCCTATTTCGAAGAAGCGCTGGAGATGCTTGAACGCCTGTGATGAAGACGTCGGATTTTGACTATGAACTGCCCCCGGAACTGATCGCTCAGGCGCCGGTCACGCCGCGCCATGCCTCCCGGCTGATGGTGGTGGAACGGGCGGCCGGCACCATCACCCATCGCTATTTTTATGAGATCCTCGAGTACCTGCGGCCAGGTGATCTGCTGGTGGCCAATGACAGCCGGGTCATTCCTGCCCGCCTGTATGGGCGCAAGGTGCCGACGGGCGGCCGGGTGGAGGTACTGCTCCTGGCCAAGCGGGGCGAACGGGTGTGGGAGGCGCTGACGCGAGGGAAGCGCATCCTGCCCGGCACGGTGATCGCCTTGGACGAGCAGACGGGGGTGAGGGCGCCGGCCTGTCGCGTGTTGGAGGTGACGGAAAGCGGCAGTCGGCTCCTGGAATTTGAGGAGCCGGTGGAACCCTGGCTGGAACGGATCGGCAATATCCCTCTCCCCCCATACATCCACGTGCCGCTGGAGGATCGCGAGCGCTACCAGACCGTGTACGCCAGGGTGGATGGTTCGGTGGCGGCTCCTACCGCCGGCCTGCATTTCACCCCGGAGCTGATGGAGCAGGTGCGCGCCCTGGGCGCCGAGTTCGTCTTCGTCACCCTGCATATCGGCCTGGACACCTTCCGGCCGGTGCAGGAGGAAGAGGTGGAACAGCACCGCATTCATACGGAGTGGTGCAGTCTGCCGGCGGAGACGGCGGAGCGCATCAATGCGGCGCGGCGGGAAGGCCGGCGCATCATCGCCGTGGGCACGACCTCGGTGCGGGTGCTGGAGACGGGCGGAAAGTTGGCGGCAGAACGGGGGATGGACCAGCTCGTGGTGCCCTTCACCGGGCCGACAGATCTCTTCATCTACCCCGGCTTCACCTTCCGCGTGGTGGATGCCATGATCACCAATTTTCACCTGCCGCGCTCGACGCTGTTGATGCTGGTGTGCGCCTTCGCCGGCCGCGAGCTTATCCTGCGCGCCTACCAGGAGGCGGTACAGCTCCGCTATCGGTTCTACAGCTTTGGGGACGCCATGCTCATCCTGTGAGGAAGCGGCACCCTCTCAGGTTGTCCGCCGGCGCTCCTCGCCATAGTCCGGCGCCGGCCCTTCCAGCAGTCTCTCCTGCCGCGCCTCGGCGATCGGCAGGGCCGGCGGCTCCAGTCCTCGGATTTCCTCCGCCAGGGCATCCCAGTCCGCCTCACGCGGGTCCAGCGGATGCGCCCCCTCTCCCAGAAGCTGGTCACAGCCGGCACTGCCCGGCACGGCCCACAGCGCACGCCCCTGCCGAAGGGCGAACTGCGCCGCATACATGCTTCCACCATTGAGACCTGTTTCCACCACGATCACTGCCCGGCTCAGGCCGCTGATGAGGCGGTTGCGCGCCACCAGGTTCTGCCGCAGGACGCCGGCATCCGGGGGCAGTTCGGATAGGAGCGCGCCGCGGGCCAGGATGTTGGGCAGAAGGCCGGCGGTGGGAAGCTCGCCGGCATGCAGGAGGCCCACACCCAGCACCGCGAGGGTGCGGCCGCCGGCATGCACCGCCGCCCCTTGCGCGAAGCCGTCCACGCCGCGTGCCATGCCGCTGACGATGGTGATGCCGCGGCAGGCAAGCTCGCCTGAGATCATGCCGGCGGCGGCCTTCCCCGCGGCAGTGGGCCGGCGGGTGCCAACGACCGCCGCGGCGGCCGCATCGGACGGGAGCAGGGTGCCCTGCACGAAGAGGAGCGGGGGGCTGTCGGGGAGCCGGCGCAGGTTCTCCGGGTATGCGGGGCTGTCCCAACCGATCAGCGCGATACCCTGCGGCTTCCAGCGTTCGAGCAGTTGTGCGGTGCGCTCTAGCGAGGCGCCGGCAATAGCGCCGGCGATCTTGCGGCCGACGCCGGGGACGCGCATCAGGGCCGAGGGGGAAGCATGCAGGACATCCTCTGGCGTGCCGAAATGGGCCAACAGCCGGCGCAGGAGCACGCCGCCCACTCCCGGCACTAGGCAAAGGGTGATGAAGGCCAGATTATCGCTCTGGAGGGAGCCGGCGGCCTCCATATCGTGCGCTCCTGAAGCATGCGGGGCGAGAAACAGCGAGCCTCCCGCACATCAGCTATGCGGGAGGCTCATGGGTCTCACAGGACGTTGCGCAGTCGTTCGATCGCCTCGGCCAGCTTCTCGGTAGCATTGGCGAAGGAGAGCCGCACATAGCCCTCGCCGCTGGGGCCAAAGGCGGAGCCGGGCGTCATGACCACATGCGCCTCTTCCAGCATGCGCTCGCAGAACTCCAGGGAGGTCATGCCGGTGCCGCGGATGTTGGGGAAGGCGTAGAAGGCCCCTTCGGGGGCGTCACAGCGCACGCCCGGCAGGCTGTTGAGGCCGTCGACGATGAGCCGCCGGCGCTGGGCATAGACCTCGAGCATTTCGCGCACGCAGTCCTGCGGCCCGTTGAGGGCGGCCGCGCCGGCGTGCTGGGCGAAGGCCGCGGCGCAGGTCACGGTGTGCGACTGCACCTTGACCATCTGGCTCATGATGGGTTTGGGCGCCAGGGCAAAGCCCACCCGCCAGCCGGTCATGGCATAGGTTTTGGAGAGGCCGTTCAGGATGATAGTGCGCTCGCGCATGCCCGGCAGGGTGGCGATGCTGATATGCTGATGGCCGTCGTACAGGAGCCTGTAATAGATCTCGTCGGAGAAGACCAGCAGGTCATGGCGCAGGGCTACTTCCGCGGCGGCCTCCAGCTCCTGCCGGCTCAGCACGCGGCCGGTCGGGTTGCTGGGCGAGTTGAGGAGCAGGGCACGCGTGCGGGAAGTGATTTTCTCCTCCAGCGCCTCGCGGGTCAGCAGGAAGTTGTTGTCCGCGTCCAGGTGTACTTCTACCGGCACGCCGTCCACGAGCTGCACCATGGGGACATAGGAGACCCAGGCCGGCTCTGGGATGAGCACCTCATCGCCGCGGTCAATGGTGGCCAGGATCGCGAGGTAGATGGCCATTTTCCCGCCGGAGGTGACCATGATCTCGCTCTTGGGGTCATACTGGAGGCCCTGCTCGGCGGCGTAGTGGTTGGCGATGGCCTCCAGGAAGGCGGGGATGCCGCGACTGCTGACGTAGTGGGTGGCGCCCTGCTGGGCGGCGGTGAAGGCGGCTTCGATGATGTGCGCCGGCGTGGTGAAATCGGGGTCGCCGCCGGCAAGGTCGATCACATTGATGCCCTTCTGCGCCATCTGACGGGCGCGCTCCGAAAAGGCCAGGGTGGCGGATTCCGCCACTTGCTGTAACCGTTCCGCTCCGAGTTTCATAATCCCTCCCCCAGTGTCGCGTGGTACAAGATGCTCAGAGGGGAGCGCCGTTGCCCAACCTCTTATAGTTAGGTGCACAATAGCATAAGAGGTGGTTCCCTGTCAAACCTATATAAGGTGACAGTTAGGTGACAGTCACCTCGAAGGTGACTGTCACCTGGGTCTGTCGAGGCCGATGGTGCAGAAGACAGGGGTTATGCGGGGGCGTTGTCCAGCTTCTTGTTCAGTTCCTCCAACACGGCCTTGGCGTCCGCCACCACGCCCAGATCGGCATACGAGAAGATCTCGGCCTTGGGGTCGGTGTTGATGGCGATCAGGCATTCGGTTTTGGCGAGGCCGAGCATGTGCTGGATGGCGCCGGCCACGCCGCAGGCGATGTACAGCGCAGGGCGCACCGTGTGGCCGGCCATGCCGACGAGCTGTTCCTCGGAAACCCAGCCCTCGTCCAGGGCGCCGCGCGTGCCGGCGAGCTGGCCTCCCAGTTTCGCCGCCAGCCGGCGGGCCAGCTCAATCCCCTCGACGTCCTGGACACCGCGTCCCACGCAGACGATGACCCGACTGCGGGAAAGGGGCGGTTCGGGCAGGCCGCCGGCATATGGGCCGAGCATCTCCACCCGTCCGGCCGGCAGGTCGTCGAAGGTCACTCGTTCCACACTGCCGATGCGGTACGGATCCGCGAAAGGTGCCGGCAGTACGCCCGGCTCCACGGTCGCAAACTGGGGACGCAGGTTCGGGCTGATCAGAATCTCATAATACTCACCGCCCAGGCGCGGCACCGTGGCCAGCAGAGCGCGCTGGGCCTCGTCAATGCCCAGGTCCATGCAGTGGGTGAACAGCGGGGCGCGGAAGCGCGCCGCCAGGCGGGGTGCCAGCTCGCCGCCCAGGCTGGTGGCGTTGAAGAGGATGATCTCGGGCCGGCCGCTCTCGATCTGGCGCGCCAGCGCTTCCGCATAGGGTTCGACGGCGAAGGATTCCAGGCCGGCACCCTCCAGAAGATAGACGGTGTCCGCGCCGTAGGAGATCATCTCACTGCCGGCAGATTCCGGCGCGCCGAACAGGACGCCTTTGACATATACGCCCAGCGCGTTGGCCATGTCGCGCGCTTTCCCCAGCAGGGCACGGGTGGCCGGCGTCAGCCCCTCGCCGCTGACCTCGCCCACCACCCAGATGTCCTGATATGCGGTTTCGGCGGCGGCCATCTCTTCGCCGCCCATCAGGCTTTGCAGGAAATCAAGGTCCATGGTCACCTCCTGACCTGTGTGCGGTGCGTCTGCCGGCGGCTATATCAGCCGGCACATGCGCAGGAGCGACAGGATTTCGTCGGCCATTTGCGCCGGCGGCCCCTCGATGATCGTCCCCAGCTCCCGTTCTGGCGGGAAGACCTGGCCGCGGCTCTCAATATTCGGCGTCAGCTCCTCGGGCGTCAGGCCCAGGTCCTGCGCCGTCCAGACGCTGACCTGCATCTGGCGGTAGGCATTCATGATGCGGGCGCCGTGGGGGTAGCGCGCCGGCGAGGCCAGGGGCGAGACCGCGACCAGCGCCGGCGGGGAGACGGCGGCCCGCACCGGCTTCCCATCCCACAGCCGCATCACCTGCAGGCGCCCGCCGTTAAGGGAAAGCTCGAGGGCCTGCAGGACCTGGGGCAGGCCAAGGAGTTCCGCCAGCCGGCCGGCGGTCTGGTCGCCGCCGGTGTCGGCGGCGGTTTGGCCGGCCAGCACCAGGTCGAAGGGCGCCAGGCGTTCGATGGCGCGGGCCAGCACCATCGCGGCGGTGGGGGCGTCAATGCCGGCCAGGGCCTTGTCGCTGATGAGCACCGCCGAGTCAGCGCCCATGGCCAGCGCCTCGCGCAGCGCGTCATCGGCGGCCGGCTTTCCCAGGCTGAGGGCGATGACCTCCGCGCCGTGGGCATCCTTCAGGCGCAGGGCTGCCTCCAGAGCGCATTTGTCTGCCGGGTTGATAATGCGTTCCTCCCGGTTGATGAAGATGCGCTCGCGCCGGCGGTTGACCGTGATGCCCTCCGGGTCCAGGATTTGCTTGATGGCAACCACAATTCTCATCGGATTTCCTCCTTGTCCGCCTCACCTCACGGGCTGATGCGCACGCCTTCCTGGCGCATGATGTCGGAGGCGATGACGATGCGCTGGATCTCGTTGGTGCCCTCGAAGATCTCGGCGATGCGGGCGTCGCGGAACATGCGCTCGATCTCCACGTCGCGGCTGTAGCCCAGCGCGCCGTAAATCTGCACCGCCTGGGAGATACAGCGAGAGGCGACCTCGGAGCCGTACAGCTTGCACATGGCGGCGTAGCGGGTGAAGGGCTGGCCGGTGTCCACCATCCAAGCGGTGCGGTAGACCAGGGAGCGCAGGGCCTCGATCTCGGTGGCCATGTTGGCGATCATCCACTGAATGGATTGATTGTGGACGATGGCCTTGCCGAACTGGGTGCGCGCTTTGGCCCATTGGATACTGCGCTCCAGGGCGGCCTGTGCCCCGCCCAGACAGGCGGCGCCGAGGCTGACGCGGCCGACGTCGAGCGTTTTCATAAAGGTGACGAAGCCGGCGCCGAACTGTCCCAGGATGTTCTCCTTGGGCACGCGCACCTCGTCGAAGATCAGCTCCGAGGTGCCGCTCCCGCGGATGCCCATCTTGTCCTCCACCTTGCCAACGCTACAGCCCTTCCAGTCCATTTCCACGATGAAGGCGGTGATGCCGCCGCGCGGGCCGAGGGAGGGGTCGGTGACCGCCATGACGCTGACGATATCGGCGATGGGGCCGTTGGTGATGAACATCTTGGAGCCGGTCAGGACGAAGTCGTCGCCGTCGCGCACGGCGCGGGTGCGGATGGCGGCGGCGTCAGAGCCGGCGTTGGCCTCGGTCAGGGCGAAGGCGGCGATCTTCTCGCCGCGCGCCAGCGGGGTGAGGTATTTCTTCTTCTGCTCCGGGGTGCCGTCCAGGTAAATGGCCATGGCGCCGATGCCGGTATGGGCGCCGATCACGGAGGCGGTGGAGGTGCAGACTTTGCCGATCTCCTCCATCAGGATGCAGTAGCCCAACTCGCCGGCGCCCATGCCGCCGTACTCCTGCGGGAATGGAACGCCCATCATGCCCAGCTCCGCCGCCTTGCGGATGATCTCCCGCGGCACCTCCTCCTGGATGTCAATCTTTTTGGCCAGCGGGGCGATCTCCTGGCGGGCGAAGTCGCGAATCATGCGCCGTAGCAGTTCGTACTCTTTGGGCAGTGTAAAATCCATAGTTAGCCTCCTTCCCGGCGCGTCAGGGGCGCAGTGAGATGCCGTGGGGCGCGAATTGATCGCGGGCGATGAGGAAGCGCAGAATCTGGCTGGTCCCCTCGGCGATTTCCATGGCCCGCAGATCGCGATAGATACGCTCGATGGCGTATTCCTTCATGTAGCCGTAGCCGCCGTGCACCTGAAGCATGCGGTTGGCGATGCGCATGGCGTATTCGGAGCAGATAAGCTTGGTGATGGCGGCCTGGGTGCGCAGCCGGCTGTCCCCTTCCTCCGCCAGCCAGGCGGCGTAATGCACCAGATGGCGCATGGCCTCGATCTCGGCGCGCGAGTCGGCGATCATGTTCTGGATGGCCTGTTTGTAGGCGATGGGACCGCCGAACTGCTCATGTTCCACGGCGAAGCGGGTGCCGTTCTCCAGCGCGGCCTCTGCCGCGCCCAGGCAGATGGCCGACAGGCCGACGCGCGAGAGGTCCAGTGCCTCCAAGGCGATGGCAAAGCCCTGCCCCTCCTGGCCCAGCAGGCGCTCCGCCGGCACCTCCGCGCCGTCGAAATAGACGGTGTTGGTCACCAGGCCGCGCAGGCCCATGGTCTTCTCGCGATAGCCGACCTTCACCCCCGGCGTGTCCACGTCCACCAGGAAGGCGCTGATGCCTTTGCCGCCCGCTTCTTCCGAGGTGCGGGCGAACACCAGCAGGAGCTGGCCGATGCCGGCGTTGGTGACCCATGTCTTCGAGCCGCGCAGGATGTAGCGGTCGCCGTCGCGCTGGGCGGTGGTGCGGAGGGCGGCGGCATCGGAGCCGGCGCCGCTCTCGCTGAGGGCGAAGGCGCCGATAGTTTCGCCGGCGGCCATGGCCGGCAGGCACTCCTCCTTCTGCGCATCGGTGCCGTGACGCAGGATGGCACTCCCCACCAGGGCTACGTGCACGTTGATAGTCAGCGCGGTGGAAACGCAGGCTTTGCCCAGATGCTCCATCAGCAGGGCATAGGAAATCATATCCAGTTCGGCGCCATCATACTTTTCGGGGAAAATGGCGCCCAGGAAACCCTGTTCCGAGGCCGCCTGCAACTGCTTCAGCGGTGGCTTCTCCTCGTGGTCGGTCTCCTGGGCGAAGGGGGCCACCTCATTGGCGCAGAAATCCTCGAACATTTTGACGTACATGCGCTGGTCTTCGTTGAGCGAGAAATCCATGCCTTCCCTCCTCTCCAGGCGCTGATGGTGGCACGCCCATTACCGGCAAGCGCCGGCGGGGAAGGCCCATGTACCGCTTCCCCGCCGGCCAGGCTGCATCTCAGCGGTCCTTGAACTGCGGCTGTCGTTTCTCCAGGAAGGCGCGCACGCCTTCGTGCATATCCTCGGTTTCCAACAGGGAGGCGAACTTGTCCGCCTCATAGAGCAGTCCCTCGCTCAGGCTCATCTTGAGGCCGGTGTCCACGCAGTCCAGGATGGCGCTGATGGCGATGGCACTGCGGGAGGCGATCTTCTTCGCCAGGCCCTGGGCGGCCTTGAGCACCTGGCCGGCCGGCACCACCTGATTGACCAGGCCAATGCGGTAGGCCTCCTGGGCGTTGATCATATCGCCGGTCAGCAGGAGCTCGAGCGCCTTGCCCTTGCCGATCATGCGGGGCAGGCGCTGGGTGCCGCCCCAGCCGGGGATGATGCCCAGGTTGATCTCGGGCTGGCCGAAGCGGGCGTTGGCGCTGGCGATGCGGATGTGGCAGGCCATGGCCAGCTCGTTGCCGCCGCCCAGGCAGACGGCGTTGATGGCGGCAATGACCGGCTTGCGGCTGGCCTCGATGCGGTTGAAGAGGGCCTGGCCGCGCAGGACCACCTCTTTGGCCTGCTCCGGGCTTTTCAGGGCGTTGATCTCGTTGACATCGGCGCCGGCGACGAAAGCGAACTGGCCGGCGCCGGTGATGATGATGACCTTGACGCGGGGGTCATTGGTGGCCTCGTCAAAGGCGGCTTCCAGGTCCATCACCGTTTGGGAATCGAAGGCATTGGCCGGCGGGTGGTCAATGGTAATGGTTGCCACCCGGTCATCCACGCTGTAGCGCACGTTTTGATACTCGCCCATCGTCTGATCTCCTTTCACTGTCTGTGCGCAGGCGGTATATCAGGCGTATTCCAGAAAGCCCTTCCCGACCTTCTTGCCGAGGTGTTTGGCGCGCACTTTGGTGCGCAGGAGGCGCGCCGGCCGGAAGCGCTCGCCGTACTTGGCGGTGAATTCCTCCAGTTTCTGCAGGACATAGTCCAGTCCCAGGGTGTCCGCCAGTTGTAAGGGGCCCATGCGCTCGCCTTTGTAAGTCATGCCGGTGCCGGCGATCATGGCCATGTCGATGTCGTTGACGTTGGCGACATGCTCGGTGACGCACAGGATGGCCTCGTTGATCATCGGCATCATCAGGCGCTCTTCGCTGAACTCGGTGCCGGTCTGGACCTGGCCGGACTCCTGCAGTTCCTTGATGAACTGCTTGACCGGCTCGTCAGTCTGGTCGCCGTAGCCGTAGAAGCCGGCGCCCGATTTCTCGCCCAGCCGGCCGGCCTGCACCAATTTGGCGAAGAGCTTGGCCGGCTCCATGCGGGAACCGTATTCCTGATACAGGTACATGCCCACGTCGTAGCAGATGTCCAGCCCCAGCATGTCCATCAGCGTGAACGGCCCCATGGGCCAGCCGAAGGCCACCATGCGCTCGTCAATCTCTGTGGCGGTGGCAGCGCCCTCCTCCAGCGCCTTCACCGCCTCGTTGAGATAGGGCATGAGCAGGCGGTTCACCAGGAAGCCGGGGCATTCCTGCACGACGACGGGGATTTTGCGCAGGCTCTCGGCAAACATGACCACGTCATCCACGGTCTCCTGGGAGGTGTCCAGGCCGGGGATGATCTCCACCAGCTTCATGACGTGGGCGGGGTTGAAGAAGTGCATGCCGATGACCTTCGCCGGCCGCTTGGTCGCCGCCGCCATCTCCGAGATGGACAGCGCCGAGGTGTTGGAGGCGAAGATGGTGCCCTCCGGGCAGACTTCGTCCAGCTCGGCGAAGACGCGCTGTTTGATGGACATCTTTTCCGGCACAGCCTCGATGACGATGTCCACGTCCTCAAAGCCGTCATAGGTGAGCGTCGGCGTGATCAGGTCCATTTTGGACTGCATCTCGCCGGCGCTCATCTTCCCCTTCTCGACGCGCCGTTGGTAGATCTCGCGGATGCGCGCCATGCCCTTGTCCAGCATGGCCTGGTCCACATCCTTCAGCACAACGGGCAGGCCGGAGTAGGAGATCACCTGGGCGATCTCCGAGCCCATTGCGCCGGCACCTACCACTCCCGCTTTGAAAATGTACATCGTACAACCTCCTCCTTCAGGTTATGTGTGCGGGCCGATTCGTCACCAGGTTCGCAGGGCGATGGCCCGCTCCGGCTCGCCAATGCGCACGAAATAGATCCATTTGTCGGGATATTTCGCATATGCCAGGTCGTTGGCCTTGCCCAGGGTCGGGCCGATGAAGAAGTCGCCGCTGTCCACGTCGATGGCGACGATGTGGCCGGCGTACTGCGCCTCCCACTCGGCGCGATGGGCCTCGTAGACCTGCATGGCCCGGCGGGCGAATTCGGCCTGGGCCTTTTTGTCCTTGTGCATGGCAACGATATCCATTCTGCTCGCCTCCTTTCAGTGGGTGATGAGCCGGCGTTATGCCCGCTCGATGATGATGGCGCCGCCCATGCCCCCGCCCACACAGGCTGTGGCCAGGCCCCACTGCACGTTGCGCTTGATCATCTCGTGCAGGAGGGTCACCACAATGCGGGTGCCGCTACAGCCGACCGGGTGTCCGAGGGCGATGGCGCCGCCGTTGACGTTGACCTTGTCCCAATCCCAGCCGTCGGCTTCCAGCTCCCGGCCGACGGCCAGCACCTGGGCGGCGAAGGCCTCGTTGAGTTCGATGAGGTCCATGTCCTTGAGCGTCAGGCCGATGCGCTTCAGCGCCGCCGGCACCGCTCGGGTCGGGCCGATGCCCATGATCTCCGGGGGAACGGCGGCATAGGCGTAGCTCCGCACGTACGCCAGCGGCTTGAAACCGAGGGCATCCGCTTTCTCCTTGGTCATGACGATGACAGCGGCGGCGCCGTCGGAGATGGGGCAGGCGTTGGCCGGCGTGATCACGCCGCCTTCCTTAAACACGGTGGGGTAGAGGGCGGCTTTCTGCACCGTCAGGCCCGGGTTAATGCATTCGTCCTGGATGATTTCCTCGCGAGCCACCTCCTGGCCGGCGGCGCGCTTGATCACCGGCACCGGCACGATCTCATCGCGGAAGCGGCCGGTGCGCGTCGCCATGAAGGCCTTCTTATGGGACTGCACGGCGTACTGGTCCAATTCCTCCCGCGTCAGGCCGTACATCGTGGCCAAGTTCTCGGCCGTGTAGCCCATGATCTGGTTGCATATGGGATCGGTGAGGCCCTCCCAGAGGGTGTCGATGAAAGTGGAATGGCGGAGTTTCAGGCCCCAGCGGGCACCGCGCACCACGTAAGGGGCGGTGGACATGGACTCCGTGCCGCCGCAGAGGAAAATGTCCCCATCGCCGGCCTGGATGGCCTGGTAGGCGTTGGTGATGGCCACCATGCCCGAGACGCAGTTGCGCTGGACGGTGTAGCCGGGCACGCGCACCGGGATGCCGGCCATCAGCGCGGCGACCCGCGCGATGTTGGGCGCGTCGCTCTGCTGGCCGATGCATCCCAGGATGACCTCATCGATGAGATGGGGGTCGAGTCCTGTCCGCTCCAGCACACCCCGCATGGCGATGCTGGCCAGCTCCTGGGCGGTGATATCGCGAAATGCTCCTCCGTGTGTGCCGATGGGTGTGCGCACTCCTCCGATGATCACGACTTCTTTCACATTGGCCCTCCTTTCTGGTGAGACATGCAGGATCTACGATGGACGCTGACGAATAGGTAGCGGCAGTGCCGGCATACCGCCGGGATGGGTCGAGCGGACACGCCGCGGCAAAAGGCTCCCCACATATCACAGCAGGGGCAGGGATGGAATGATAAGCGGTTTGACCCCGGGTCAGCGAAGGTCCGATGTCTTCTCAACGCGCCAAAGGTGTGGAACGGGACGCTACCGGCCAGTCAGGCAAACAAAACAGCCCTGCGCCACAATGGGGCCGGCGCACCCGAAGGAGCGCTGGCTCTGGCCAGGGCCAATTAAACGGATAGAACATACTGTTCTTCGAAAAACGGATGGGCAGGGGCAGATAGCCATCAATGAGCCTTCCCTATTGTGCGGCGCCGCGCTGCAGGAACAGCCCCTATTCTCACGAACCGAGTCATTGTTCGCGATGACACTCATATTGTACACGAAAACAGGCTCGCTCGTCAAGGCCGGCAACGAGCGGGTGTTGAAAAGTATGGTTGGTGGATCCGGTTCCGAAGCCCCGTCCCCGATCCCTTCCCCGCATGTGGGGGAAGGGGCAGGGGCTACCGCTATCTCGCGGCCGTGGCCTTTGCAGAACGGCGATTTTGCGGTATCATCCTTTGACAAGGTGCATGATTTATTTCGCGCGGGGGCCGACATGACCGAACGACGCCCGGAAGTGATCATCTATACCGATGGAGCGTGCGAGGGGAATCCAGGGCCGGGGGGCTGGGCGGCCCTGCTGATCTCCGGCCGGCACCGAAAGGAGCTGGCCGGCGGTTCGTCGCACACCACCAACAACCGCATGGAACTGCGGGCCGCCATCGCCGCGCTCAAAGCCCTCAAGCGGCCATGCAAGGTCACGCTGTACACCGACTCTGAGTATCTCCAGCGCGGCATCACCGAGTGGCTTCCCAAATGGCGGCGCAACGGCTGGCGCACTGCCCAGAAAAGCCCCGTGCGCAATCAGGACCTGTGGCAGGAGCTGGCCGCCCTGCTGGATATGCACGAGATCGAATGGCGCTGGGTACGGGGACATGCCGGCGACCCGCACAACGAGCGCGTGGACCAGCTTGCCAGGGAAGCGGTGCGCACCTTCGGCCGGCAGGCTCCTCCCGATATGGACCCTCAGAACCATGCCCGCTGAGCCGGCTAGAACTGTTCTGCCGAGATATGCATCCGCCCGTCCGCACCCGGCACGAAGCGGAACGTCCCCTGCGGGATGCGGCTCTCGATGACCAGCCGGCCGTCGTCGATATATTCCCAGATGAGCTGAAAGGGTGCCTTGCCGGCGGCCCATTTCTCCACGATGACGGCCCCATGCCCGGGCAAAATGGTGAAGACCACCTGCCGGGGGTCTTCCGGCCGGCGCAGGGCCTCGGAGCGCGCGAAGGCGCGGCGAATGCCCTCGGCCTGGGCCTGCGTGGCGCAGGAGACCGGGAAATAGTAGTAGGCCTCATCCAGCGGGACAAACTCTACCACTGCCGGGT
>JACIWP010000013.1:11336-21778 GCA_014360855.1 Anaerolineae bacterium | reverse complement strand
ATGGGCCTCAATCACCGGGACCATTGCTTACCGCCCCGGCGCGGGCAATAGGTCTCTTCCGCCTCTAGCGCGTTGCATTTTTGGCAGATGCCCTCTTTCGGGTATAATACATCCTCGAAGCCACCGCCGGCATGACGTTCATTTTCCGCAGGCTTTCCAAGTCGGGGTGTAAAGGAGAACAATCCATGGATCTGTTCCAGAAGTGCTATGAGTTCACCATCGCCAAAGAGGCCATGCGCGAGGGCTATTACCCCTACTTCATCCCCCTGGACGACACCGAGGGCACCGAGGTGACCATCGCCGGCCGGCGCCTCATCATGATCGGCTCCAATAACTACCTGGGCCTGACCACCCACCCCAAAGTGCGCCAGGCCGCCATCGACGCCATCAAGCGCTACGGCACGAGCTGTACCGGCTCCCGCTTCCTCAACGGTACCCTCCAACTGCATATCGAGCTGGAGCAGAAGCTGGCGAACCTGGTCGGCAAAGAGGCCGCGCTGGTCTTCAGCACCGGCTTCCAGGTGAACCTGGGCACCATCTCGGCGCTGGTGGGCCGGCACGATTACGTCATCACCGACAAAGAGGATCACGCCTCCATCATTGACGGATGCCGGCTCTCCCTGGGCACCATGAAGCGCTTCCCCCACAACGACATGGAGGCCCTGGACCGGCTCCTGGCCGGCCTGCCGGAGGATGCCGGCAAGCTGGTGGTGGTGGACGGCGTCTTCAGCATGGCCGGCGATCTTGCTCCCCTGCCCGACCTGGTGCGCATCTGCAAGAAGTACGGCGCCCGCCTGATGGTGGACGACGCCCACGGCATCGGCGTCACCGGCGGCGGACGCGGCACCGCCTGGCATTTCGGGGTCACCGAGGGCGTGGACCTCATCATGGGCACCTTCAGCAAGTCCTTTGCCAGCCTGGGCGGGTTCATCGCCGGCGATGAGCCGGTCATCCACTATATCCAGCACATGGCGCGCTCCTTCATCTTCTCTGCCAGCATGCCGCCGGCCAACCTGGCCGCCGTCTCCGCCGCCATTGACGTCATGCTGGAGGAGCCGGAGCGGGTCCAGCGGCTGTGGGACGTCTCCAACCGCATGCGCACCGAACTGAACCGCATGGGATTCAATACCGGCACAAGCTGTACGCCCATCATCCCGGTCATCATCGGTGACGACATGAAGACGCTGTTCACATGGAAAGCGCTGTTCGAGGCCGGCGTCTATACCAACGCCGTCATCCCGCCGGCGGTGCCGCCCAATCACTCCCTGCTCCGCACCTCGTACATGGCCACCCACACCGACGAACAGATCGACCGCGTGCTGGAGCTGTTCGAGAAGGTCGGCAAGCAGATGGGATTGATCTGACCCCGCCGTATCAAAACGGCCCCCTTCACCCAGAAGGGGGCCGTTTTTCGCGTTCGCCTCACGCCGGCCGGCGCAGGTAATTGATCAGCTTCGGCACCAGGTAGGGCATCAGCTCCGGCAGCATCTTCGACATCAGGTTGTTCATCGCCGCCGGCAGTAAGTCCGGCATGAGCTTCTGCATATCCTCCGACATCGGCACCGCCGCACCGACCTTTTCCAGCATGGTGGGCATCACCTTCGGCATCATCCCCGGCAGTAGGATGGGGAAGAGCGCCGGCATCATGGGCTTCATCACCGCCAGCATGGCGTTCTTCACCGGCGCCGGCGCGCCCTGCACGAAGTGCATCATGCTCCGGAATGCCCCCGGCATGGCCTCGATCATCTCGGGGAACATGCCCTCCATGAAATCGGCCATCGCCTGCGGTTTCAGCAGGTTGATCATGGCCTCAAAGGTAGCCCACTGCCGGAGCATATACGGGTTGGGATCAGGAAGGGAGATACCCAGCGATTCGCAGGCCAGATGCGCCAGATCAATGACCTCCAGGTTGCGCTTGCGCTTGTCATTGGTCACCCGCAACTGTACCTCACAGCAGGGACATGAGGCGACGATTGCTTCTGCGCCGGCATCCAGGGCCTCCCGTAGGCGAACATCCCCGATGCGCTCCGCCACCGTCGGGTCCGCCACCAGGCTCAGTACTGAGCCACAGCAGTGGGCCTGCTCCCGATTATGTTCCATCTCGACGAAGTTCACGCCGGGAATGGATTGGAGCACCAGGCGGGGTTCCTCAAAGATACCGCCGGCGCGCCCCATATGGCAGGAGTCATGCCAGGTAACCGTGCGGGCCGATACTGGTCGATCGAACTGGAACTCGCCGGCGGCGATCTTCTCCGCGATCACCTGGCTATAGTGCTTCGCCTCAATGTCATACGGAATGCCCAGTTTCTCCGCCCACTGCGGGTAAAACGTGTGCCAGGAGAGCCAGCAGGCCGGGCAGGAGGTGACAACCGTTTTGACCCCGCGGGCCTTCATGGCCTCGATGTTATGGCGCATAATCTCTTCCCAGGTGTCCCACAGGCCGGCCACCAGCATGGGGACGCCGCAGCAGGCCTCCTCCTCACCCAGGTAAGTGAATTCCACGCCGGCTCGACGCAGTAGATGAACGGCCCCCTGCGCGATATCCTGTTCCACATAGCTGGCCGTACACCCAGGAAAGTAGGCGATCTCCGCACGCTCCGGCCAGGGCCCCAGCTCCTTGGGATACCAATCCGCACGTTTCTGGCGGAAATTGCCCCAGATATTGTGTTCCTTGCGCAGGGAGGCGCGCATCACCTCGAACGGCGGGAAGGTCATGTGCCCTTCCTCGTGCACCAGCCGGCCGCGCAGTTTCAACCAGCTCGGCTCGATGGGCAGTTCCAGCGGACAGCGCACGTTGCACATCTCGCAGGTGGTGCAGGCCAGGACCGCCTCATCCATCTTGCGGTTCCAATCGGCCTTGCCCTCCATGTACTCCCGCAGGAACTTCCACTTGCCGCGCGGGGACTGGGACTCCCACTCCCGGCCGTAATATTGGTCGCACTGGTCCACGCAGTAGCCGCACTGGGCGCAGGCATAGGCGTACCAGGCCACGTCGTCCGGGATGCCGCGCCGGCCGGCGCCGGCGATCCGCTCCCCGATCGGGTTCCGGGCCATGTTGCCGATGGGCCGGATGATCGGCTCAAATGCCTCCGCCAGGTTCATGAAGCCCGACAACAGCGGCTTGCCGTCCAACACCTTGTGCGGATTGAACAGGTTCTGCGGGTCCATCTGCTGTTTGAAGGAACGCAGTTTCTCCAAGCGCCGGCTTCCCAGCACGTTGGGAGCCTCTTTGGCAAAGTACAAGCCGGTGCTGTAGGCGCGGCCGCCGTTCTCCTTGGCCAGCTTCAGCATGGAGAGGGAGAGCGCATAGGCGAAATTGAAGGTGAGCTTGCGCTGGTCATGGAGGATGAAGCCCAGCAGGGTGACATCGCCGGCCCCGCTGACCATACCCTCGATCGCCATGGGCAGTTTAATGCGTTCCTCCACGCCGGCCAGCATGGAGCCGAGCTTCTCCGCCGGCACCACCACCTCGGCCGGCACAATGCTGGGCCCCAGGCGCTTGACGTGCATGATGTTGAAGCGCTCCGCCCACTCGTGCTGGGCAATGGCGTCATCCAGCATATCCCCGCCGCAGGAGCGCACCAGCTCGGGCAGTTTCGCTTCCACCGCCGGCCGCTGGCTCTCCCAGGCGACCATGAGCAGGATATAGCCGGCCGGCAGTTTCGGCCGCTCCTCCTCCACCACATGACCGTGCTCGATCTTTGGGGGCAGGTTGTTCTTCATCTCGGTCATCTGCGGGGTGATGAAGCTGACCGACCAGAGAGGATATTTCTCCCGGCACAGCTCCTGGACAGCGCGCGCCAGCTCCTGCGGGGAGGAGAAACGCGCCGCCCAGACCGCCTGCGGCTCCCAGGGGCGCACTCGCAGGGTCACGGAAGTAATGAAGCCCGTGATACCTTCGGCGTCGCTGATCAGGTCCAGCTCATCGCCGGCGAAGGTGCGCACCTCGCCCGTCGGCAGGACCACCCTGGCGGAGACCACCGTCTCGCGGAAAAAGCCGTGGGCAAAGGCGCCGAACCCCATACCGCCCTGGGCCAACCAGCCGCCGACGGTGCTGGAGGGGGCGCTGGAGGGGTAGGTGCACAGCGCCAGGCCGCGCTTGTTCAGCTCCTTCTCCAGGGTCTCCCAGACGACGCCGGCGCCCACCGTGGCGGTCTTCGCTTCCGCGTCAATGGCTTCGATCTGGGTCAGCCAGGACAGGTCCACCACCAGCCCGCCGGCGACCGGCAGGACGCCGCCGTAACCGGAGGATGCCTTGGCGCGCGGCACCAGGGGGATGCCGTTCTGCCGGGCGAAACGCACCAGCTCGACGACCTTTTCCTCGCTGAGGGGCTTCACGACTCCGGCCGGCGTGAGGTTGCCGATCAGCGGCGAGACCAGCGAAGGCATGACGCCAATGTCACTGCGGTAGAAGCGCCGCTCAAAGGGGTCAAAGGTGACAAACCGGCCGAACATCTGTCCCAACTGTTCCTGCAGTTGAGGGGCTAATTCACGCATGGTACGCTCTCCTTAGTATATGTATCGAACCGACGACAATAGACGTAGATTACCTTACCGCAGGCTGGCCAGCTCGGCGATATGCTGGAGCCGGCTCAGCAGGGTCACGCGCTGGGCTGTCAGTTCCACGAACGTGGCCGCCACCTTCTTCAGCAGGCCGGCGACCTTCACCTCATCCGCAGGGGAGATCACATGGATGCCCGACAGGTACCGCGACAGCTCATCCTCCGGCACACCCATGGCGCGGGCCACCTCCGGCACCCGCTGACGCACCGCTTCCAGCCCCAGCGCGCCGACGACGAACCCGCCGGCCACCACCCAGGCCAGCCGCTCACCATGCACCTCGACTGGCTCAGCCAGCAGATGCAGGCCGGCATGACACCGCTGGGCCTCCGGGTCCAGGGAGTTTTGCACCAGCCGTGCCCACGATGCCTGACATCGGGCGCGGCCTTTGGGATGCGCGAGGATGTGTTCGCAGAACGCACAGGGGTTGCTGATGGCGGTGAGGGGCTTGCCGGCGGGGTCCACCGAGAGGACGGACACGTCCACCGCCTGGGCGAAGATATCCTGCACCGGCTCCATGCACGACAAGGGCAAACTCTCCACGCCGCAGGGGGCGGATGATCGCCAGGGCTGTCTGTCGGCGGCGGCGCCGGCGCGCTGGCGCGCCAGCCAGGCCTCGATCTCCGCTCGCGAAAAGCGCCACTGCCCGCCGACCTTAAAGCCTGGGAGCGCTCCGCTGTCCAGCAGACGGTAGATCGTGACCCTGTCCACGCCCAGCAGTTCCTGCAGTTGACGCACGGTGAGCAGTTCGTCTGCCATCTTGTCCGCATCTCGTGGATATCAATTCAAGACCAGTATAGTCCTATTTTCGTATGTGTCAAATTTGCTATGAAAAGTTATATAATGTTATAGCATTTTGCTACATCATCGAGCGCGCCTGCGCCGGCCGGCCAGACGCATATCCCGGATGAGCACCTCCACATCGTTGAACTTGCCGCCGGCATATGCTATAATGAGGCAGGCGTGTGAACTCCTCCCATCTGGATAAGACAGGATGACGACCGGCTACGTCTATGACCCCATCTTTCTCGAACATGACCTGCCCGGGCACCCGGAGAACAACCGCCGGCTTCTCGCGATCATGCAGGCGCTGGAGGAATCGGCGCTTCTGCCGGCGCTGACGCCGGTGTCGGCCCAGCCAGTGGATATCGGGCTTCTACAGCGCGTGCATACCCCCCTGTACCGCCAGTACGTGGAGCGCATGGCAGAGCGAGGCGGCGGGTTCCTGGACGCCGATACGTATGTCGTCCCGCGCTCCTACGAGGCGGCGCTGATGGCCGCCGGCGGCCTGGTGGAGGTAGTGCGGGCGGTGCTGGAGGGCCGGCTGGACAACGCCTTTGCCCTGGTGCGGCCGCCGGGACATCACGCTCGGCCGGCACACGGCATGGGCTTCTGTCTGTTCAACAACGTGGCCATCGCCGCGGTATATGCCCTAGAACAGGCCGGCCTCCAGCGGGTGCTCATCGTGGACTTCGACGTGCATCACGGCAACGGCACGCAGGAGGCCTTCTACGAGGACGACCGCGTGCTGTACTTCTCCACCCACCAGTACCCGTTCTACCCCGGCACTGGACACTGGCAGGAGATCGGGGAGGGGCGCGGCCAGGGGTATACGGTCAACGTGCCCCTTCCGTATGGGGTGGGGGATGAGGGCTTCCGCTACATCTTCGTCGAACTGCTTTTCCCGCTGGCGCGGCGCTTCCAGCCCCAACTCATCCTGGTTTCCGCCGGCTACGACGCCCACTGGCGCGACCCATTGGCCGGCCTGAGCCTTTCGCTGAAGGGGTACGCCCAGATTGCGGAGCTACTGCGGATGATGGCGGAGGAACTGTGCGGCGGCCGGCTGGTCTTCACGCTGGAAGGAGGATATGACCTGGAGGTACTGGCATACGGCGCGGCCAACACCTTCCGCGTGCTGATGGGAGTGCCGGCGGAGGAATGCCCTGACCCGTTCGGTCCAGCCTCGGGATTGGAGACCCCGATCAACGGTTTTGTGCGCCAACTGCGCACCTATCACCGGTTGTCCTGAAGACCAAATTTCGTCCATCTCATCTCTCCCATGAAAGGAGCTGCACGATGAACAAAGACCTGGTGCGGCAGTGGCTGGTGGTGGCGGCGGTGCTGGTCACCATTATCGTGAACGCGCTGGCGAACATCCTACCCCTGAACGGTATCTCGACGGGGGAGATTTCCGACAAGTTTCCGGTCTACTTTGTGCCGGCGGGTTATGTCTTCTCCATCTGGGGCCTGATATACCTGGGGTTGGTAGCCTTTGCCATCTATCAGGTACTGCCGGCCCAGCGGGAAAACCCGCGCCTGCGGGCGATCGGCTGGCCCTTCCTCGTGAGCTGTGTGGCCAACATCGCATGGCTGTTCCTGTGGCATTACCAGCAGTTCCTCTGGACCATCCTGGCCATGGTGATACTGCTGGCCTCGCTCATCGTCATTTATCTGCTGATGATGCGCGGTGGGGACACGGTGCCGCCGGCGGAGCGGTGGCTGGTGCGCCTGCCTTTCAGCATCTACCTCGGGTGGATCAGCGTGGCCACCATCGCCAACGCCTCCGACGTGCTCTACTACGTCAAATGGAACGGCTGGGGCCTCGCGCCGGCGATCTGGGCCGTCATTATGATGGTCATCGCCGCCTGTCTGGCCTGGGCCATGGCGGTGCTGCGCGGCGACTGGGCCTACGGCCTGGTCATTATCTGGGCGCTCGTCGGCATCGCTGTCAAGCAGGCGTCCACCCCCCTGGTGGCGAACACCGCGCTCATCCTGGCCGGCGCCTGCGCGGCGGTGGTCGTCCTAGGCCCAATGCTGCGAGGCCGGCGGAGAGCCTGAGAGGCGTCAGGCCTCAGCCGGCAAGCCGCTCCACTCGGACACTGCCGTTGCGCCGCCCTTTCAGCTCGCGCTGGATGCGGGCCAGGTTCTGATACACCGACGCCGGATGGATGCTGGGCCCGTCCAATATCAGCGCGGCCGCGTACAGCTCGGGAACGCCCACGGAGAGGGACATTCCATCGGCCCAGCGGCGCACAGCTTTGGCATACGCTTCGACCAGGGACTGCGCCACCGCCGGCGCCCTGGCCGGATCCATGATGAGCAGGAAATCGTCCTGACCGCAGTAGGCGACGAAATCACCGTAGGCGTTATTCTCCATGTAATCCCGCAGTACGCGCGCCACGGTCCACAACAGACGGTCGCCGGCCTCCACGCCGGCGCGCTCGTTAAACGTGCTCAACCCCTGGATATCCAGGTGGCAAACCGCCGTGGGCTGGCCGGCGGCCAGGCGCGCCCGCAGGACGTAGTCCGCCGTGACACTGCCGGGCAAATCGGCCAACCAGCTCCGCGTGTGGGCCAGGATGCGCTGTTTGATAAGCATCTTGATGCGCCCGTCCAGATGCCCCAGCGGTTCCCCTTTGGTGATGAAATCGTCGGCCCCCAGCTCATGGGCCTTTTGCCGGGCGGAGGCACCGCTCAGGTTGGTCAGGACGAGGATTGGCAGGTCCGCGGTCTTCGGCGCGGTGCGCAGGCGCCGGCACACCTCGTACCCGTCCATGCCCGGCATCATCAGGTCCAGCAATACCACGTCCGGCTCTTCCCGGAAGGTCAGTTCCAGGCCCTCCTGGCCGGAATGGGCTTCCAGGATCTCGTAGTGTTGGCGGCTGAGCGCCAGCCCATACAACTTCAGCGTGTCATCATCGTCATCAATGATCAGCACTTTGAACGTATCATACGCCATCGCTCACCTCCTGTCGCACGGCGCGCCGGCGGAGCGCGGTCAGCATGGCCCGCCAGGCGCGAGCGGTTTCTTCGAGGGGATTCTGCACCCGCCAGGCCGGCGATTCCGTCAGTGCGATGATGGAGCCGGCCAGGCGGAAGATATATATCAGGAAGCGGTACGCCGGAATAAGCCCGACGATCCACCAGTCGCGCCGCAGGCGCTCCCGCACGCGCGCCGGCGCCATCAGATACACGCTGAGATCGGTCAGCAGAGCCATGCCGACATAGAAGAGGTAGATCAGCCCCAGCGCGCTGACGACCAGGCTCAGCGGATAACCGAAGAAGCACAGCGCCGGGAAGATAAAGCTCCACACCAGCCGCGGGAAGAGGAAGGTGTGGTCAATCAGCAGGATGCGCCCCAGCGCCAGATCGCGCAGGCGCAGGACGTTGATATCAATCAGATGCTGGTAGACGGCCGCCACCTCCAGCTCGCCGCGCTGCCAGCGCACCCGTTGGGCATACAGGGCGCTCAGGGACGGCGTGGAGGTGACGAAGACCACCGCCTCCGGGATGCAGGTCAGCCGGCCTCCGCCGAAGCGCTGGCGTATGTCGAAGGTGATCTTGGTATCCTCCGAGACGGTCTGCTTGTCGTAGAGCGGGGTTTCCAGGAGCGCGCGCCGGCGAAAGAAGGAGAAGACCCCGGCCAGGGTGTACAGGCTTTGGCTGAGGGCCTGGCCCTGCCGGCCCAGCCAGAAGGCGGCCAGGTACTCGTGGAATTCGCACTCGGCGATCAGCTCGGGGATGCGGCCGGCCAGCCCCGATTCGGCGGCGGTGAGCACCTCCACCGTGCCAGTGGCCGCCGCCAGCGTGTGGTCCGCCTCGAAATGCCGCGCCATATGGCGCAGGGCATCGGGATGGAGCACTGCGTCGGCGTCCACCGTGCAGATATAGGGATGGCTGGCGGCATGGATGCCGGCATTGAGCGCGTAGGACTTGCCCCGGCCGGCGATGGACATCCAGTGCATCTGGCCGGCAAAGGGCCGGCCGGCATGCTCCTGGAACACGGCATAGGTGTCGTCATCGCTCCCGTTGTCCACCACGATGATTTCCAGCAGTTCATGCGGATAATTCTGCCGGCGCAGGCTCTCCAGGCACAGGCCGAGGGTATGGGCGCCGTTGTAGACCGGGATGATGACCGAAATGCCGGGCCATGTCTCCGGGTCCGGCGCCGGCCGGCGGCGCAGGCGCTGGATGACCACCTGGATAAACTGCACCAATGTGGCCAGCCCGTCCACCAGCACCGGCAGGATGAGCCATACACCCCAGTAAATGACCAGGGCCAACACCCGTTCCTTCATGCCCGCATCCTCGCCATGATCCGATCCGCCAGGCTGTGGATGGTCAGCCGGCTGAACACGTACCAGTACATGCCCAGCATCACCAGCCCGAAGAACAGCAGACGCCCGATAAACGTATGGGCAATCACAATGGACTGCTTGCCGAACGCGTGCAGGATGGCGATGATGGCCACCACCCGCACCAGGTTGGCGCCGAATATGCCCACGGCGCCCAAGACGATCAATCCCAGCCGTTTGCGCAGGCTCCAGCTCGGGTAAAACAGCAGTAGCCCGATCCAGGCGGCGGTCTCCAGCATGCCGGAACATTCCAGGTCCACCCGCACCACCGTCCAGCCGGGCGTCTGTTCCACCACCCAGACGAAGATGTTGTTGGGGGCGGCGCGGAAGAGATAGGTGGGGATGCCCACCAGGTTGCTCAGCGCGTGGCCGGCATAGGCGGTGGCATATTCCATGCCGGCGGCCAGCGGCAGAAGGTGGACGCCGGCGAAAATGAGCAGGAGCGCCAGCCCCACCGAGCCGGTGGTATAGTACAGGAGCCAGATGCGGCTCCGCCAGAAAAAGAGCACCAGCGCCAGCCAGACCAGGGCCGCCAAGAGCATCAGGATGGCCGTACCCATATGAACCTCCCTCGGCGGTACCAGGTCAGAGCGATGAATGCCGCCACCAGCAAACCCAGCAGTGGCCAGCCCAGCACGGGTATGGGGGACCAGGTGATGCTTCCGCTGTCCGGCGCCAGGTCTATGTTGGAGAGATGGCCGGATTGGGTGGCGCCGGCGGCCATGCTGATGGTCTTCCCCACGTCAA
>JACIWP010000013.1:0-11326 GCA_014360855.1 Anaerolineae bacterium | reverse complement strand
CCAATCTCCGCTGTAGGAGTTGACCACTGTGCCGCCCGGGATCCTCACCTGCACACTGACATCGCTATCGTCGTTGTTCGGCGAATAGTGGGCGAACACCCAGCGGTCCACATCATCCTGATAGCTCCCGTTGTTGTTGGTGTCCACCAGCACGGTGAAGTAGACGGGGCCGTTGGCGCTGTCCCGTTCGAACATGAAGTAGATGATGTCGACCCCCGGCTGTGTGGCCCAGTAAAAGGCGAGCAAATCGGAGTTATTGCTCGCGCCGTCTCCCCGTGGGTCGGTGATATGGGGCTGGCCGGCCCAGTCCTCGAAGTTACCGTCCAGGGTGATGGCCAGGGCAATCCCGTGGAACGCCAGAAACGCCGCCAGTGCCAGCAGGAGCGCCCGGCGAACCGTGCGATTACGCCGCATGGGCATCCTCCTTCGCCGGCGGCGCCGGCCTCCGCTCCCACCAGACCAACACGCCCAGGGCCATCAGCGCGGCGATGCTGGCCGCCGTTCCCAGCGTATAGATACCGGTAGGACGGACGCGGATGGAGACCGTATGCCGGCCGGCCGGCGCCTGGAAGGCGATGAGCCGGTCATAGGAGCGGACGTTCGCCGGCTGGCCGTCCACCCGCACCTCCGTGCCATCGTGGAACGCCGCCGGGAACAACAGCCAGCCCCCCTCGTCCCATTCGTACACGAAGTCATACCCCTCGGAGGAGGCCCGATAGTCCTGCAGGGGCACCGTCTGATAGGCCTGGCGCTCCGCCGGCGGCATCTCCAACACCTTGGATAACACCTCGATGGCGGCGGGGTCACGCGTCAGGACGGCATGATAGGGCAGGTTCAGCCCCACGAACCAGACGCGCCCCGCTCCCATCTGCTTATACCCCACCACAGTGCTACTGCCCCCCAGGTACGGATGGGCCAGTGTCACCTGGTCCAGCCCCTGAGGGGTCTGCGCCTGCCAGAAGGAGTAGGCGGCGCTGAAGGGACGGAAGCGATAAGAACCCCATTCGCCGGCGGCCTCCACCGGCTGGCGGTCGAGGATGATCAGCTCACCCCACACCCCCAGGAAATAGGGCTCACGCGACAGCGATTCGGGCAGGCTGTTCGTCAGGTCCACCACCACCCGCACGCCGGCCTCCGCCAGCCGCCCGACAAGCTCCTCGGCGCGCCGGCGCTCCCGCCACTGGAAGCCCGACAGCACCACGGTATGATAGGCGCGCAGTTCCTCGAACGAATAATCGTCCACGTAATCGCTGGTGCCGGGCAGTATCTGCGGGAAGATGTAGCACAGGTTCTGCGCGCCGCTCCCGATGCCCAGTGCCTGCTGGGGCAGGCGGATGGCCCGCGGCGCGCCATCGCGATGGAACAGGGTCAGCTCCTCTCCCGCATACTGGCGGGAGAAGCCGGCCCCCTCCAGGGCCGCCGGCAGTGCCGGATCGATACCGCCGGCGCGCAGGAGCACCACGTCATCCACCCCATACAGGTCCAGCCGATCCAACACGTAGGCGGTGAAGCCCTGTTCCAGCGCCTCATTCAGAGCGGCGACATTGCGCGCCGTGCGCGCCCCCTGATAGGCCCAGCCGTAGACCTGCTCGCGGCCGGCGGCCGCTGTGAAAAAATACGAAGCCTGGGAGCCAAGCCGGCTGGAGTCCAGCGTCGCTTCCCGCCAGCCGGGGGTTTCGCGCATCGCCTCGGCGGCGGCCAGCAGGTCGGGGCGCGCCGGCCGCAGATGGATCAGGCGCGCCGACAGCGCGCCATCAGCACAGAGGAGCAGGAAGACCAGCGCCGGCACGATCCAGTGCCTTCTCTGCCAGCCGGCCATGCGCCAGGCCAGCCCCAACAGGAGCGCGAAGCTCCCGAACCCCACGAAGCGCAGGGGCCAGGCCAGGTGATGGATGGGCAGGGCGTTGTACAACGCGTTGAAGCCCGGGGTGCTGATGAGGATGGCCAGCAGGCCGGTCAAGACACAGGCCAGGCTCCAGCGGTTGGACCGGCCGGCGCGCGGCAGGGAGAGGATCACCGCCAGCAGGAGCAGTGCTGTCCCGGGATATACGATCTCCGGGTCGCGCAGGCGCAGGAGCGGGTTGAGGTATATGGTGATGGGGAATACCGCCAGCGCCTCGGTCATGGCGGAAGCGTTGATGTCGGTGATGCCGCCGGTGAGGCTGGGGAGAAACCACCAGCCGGCGGCCAGGATGCCCAGGACGATGCTCAGCATGGTCAGCACTACCGCCCGCAGGCGCGTCTTGCCGAACAGCCACAGCCATACGACCAGCAGGGCACCGCCGAGGGCATAAATGGCGGCCATCATGGCATGGCTCAGGACGATCAGCGCGGTGCACAGGGCCAGGGCCAGCCGATGCCACGGCCGGCGCGGCGCCTCGGCCGAGCGCAGGAGGAGGTAGGCCCACAGCGGCAGGAGGCCGGCGGCCAACACGCGCGGCAGGTTGCCCTCCGCCAGCGCCACCCGCACGTTATCGGGGAGAAAGACGTAAAGTATGCCGCCGGCGACGGCCGGCGCCCAACCTATCCACCTGCGGTACAACAGCCAGCTCAGGCCGCCCAGAAGCGCACACAAGGCGATGAAGAGGTTGGCGGCATATACCGCATCTCCGACGGAGCGGGTCAGCCCCCACAGGATGTAATAGGGCAGTGGCGCATGATAGCGGAAGACCTGCAGTCCCATGTACCACTGCGGCATCAGGTTCGGGTAGAGGGTCCCGCCGGCGATCTGTTCCTGCAGGTACTCCACTTTCAGGACATGCCCCAGGGTATCGGAGGCCCAGGGATAGAGCGCCTGGCCGGCGGGAAGGAGAAGCGGGGCATACATGCCGGCCGCCGCCGCTGTGATCAGCACAATGCCGGCGCCCAGCCATATGATGTGATTCCCCCAGCATTTCTCGCCGCGCTCCATCATCCCGGCTCCTGCATCCCCGGCGCTATTCCTTGACGGCAAAGGTGACGTAGTTCATGGGCGATTCCCAGATGGTCACCGAGTACAGGCTGGCATCGGTACCGCGAAATTCCTTGTCCAACTGCTCGAAGAGATAGGCGACCAGGTTCTCCGGCGAGGGCGCCTGGAACGTGAAGGGCGGGATGTCGTTGAGGAAGCGGTCCTCATAGCGCTGGAACAGCCGGCGCAGTATCCGGCGCGTCTCCTCGATGCTGATGAGCACCTGCTCGCCCAAATAGCGCGGCCGGCGGATCTTCACCTCCACCTTCCACGAATGGGAATGGGGCTGTTCATCACCGATAGCATGCCGCGCGTTGAAGAAATCCACGACCGCGATCTCGTAGATGTATTCCCTTGACTCGTACGCCCGACGCAGTGGAATGACCATGCTCCCTACCTCGTCAGATGGACGCCCATCTTCCCCACATTATACGGCAGCGAAGATGGCTCGCCAATATTATGTCAAATATTTTAAGTTTAAGCCTGTACGTCGGCACTGCCGGCCTACCTAAATATACCCGCCGCCAAGGCGAACTCACCTTACAATTTGCTGACAAATTGGGGGAGAGCTGGAGATTATGTCAATGGATGGAAAGCCTGTCTGCGCCGGCCTCGCGCAGCCGGCGCAAGCGCCGCTCGTAAGTGGCTACGGCATTTGACACTCCCCTGCCCTTGTGCTATCCTCTTTTCGGTGCACATCCAATCCGGTCTGTCGAGGGATTTCGCCGATGACCAGCGCATATCTCTTTCCCCAAACGATAGAAGAGACCCTGGACATGCTTCGCCAACATGCCGGCCGTGCCCGCATCATCGCCGGCGGCACCGACCTCATGCTCCAGATCAAGCAGGGCAAATACCAGGTGGAGACCTTCGTCGACATCACCCGTGTGCCGGAGCTGAACGGCATCCGGCTGACCAACGACGGGTATATCTGGGTGGGCGCCGCCACCACCCACCGCCAGGTCTGGGAATCCCCCATCATCCAGGAACACGCGTCCGTGCTGGCGGAGGCCTGCCGGGCCGTGGGCGCCCTGCAGATCCAGAACGTGGGCACGCTGGGCGGAAATGTGGTCAACGCCATGCCGGCCGCCGACGGGAGCATCGCGCTGACGGCGCTCTCCGCCGAAGCCCAGATCGCCGCACCCCACGAACGCTATTGGACCGACCTGCTGGAGGTGTTCAGCCGGCCGGGCGTCTGTAAGATTGACCCTTCCGCGGAACTGCTGGTGGCCTTCCGCTTCAAAGCCCTGGGCCGGCGCGCCGGCTCTGCTTTCGAGCGGCTGGCCCGGCGCCGCGCCCTCTCCTTACCCATCCTCAACTGCGGCGTCGTGGTGCAGTTGAACGAAGCCGGCGACCGCTTCGAGCACGCCGCCATCGCCCTGGGGCCGGTCGCCCCCACCCCCTTCCGGGCGCGCGGCGCAGAGGCCATCCTGGCCGGCGCTCCCGTGAACGAGGAGACCATCCGCGCCGCCGCACACCGGGCCATGGAGGAATCGGACCCCCGCAGTAACATCCTGCGCGCCTCGCGGGAGTACCGCAAGGATATGGTGGAGGTGCTGACCCGCCGCGCCCTGGAACGGGCGGTACAGCAGGCGCTGGCGCGCGCCTGAGGCGCCCATGGCGCTGGGCCTGTATCTGCATATCCCCTTCTGTAAGGCCAAGTGCGCGTACTGCGATTTCGCCTCGGTGCCGGGCCGGCCGGAATGGTTCGCGCCCTACACGGACGCCATCTGCGCCGAGATCGCCGGCGCGCCGGCGCGCTTCCCTGACATTCCCCCTGACCAGCTCCCCCCGCGAACCGCGTACATCGGCGGTGGAACGCCCAGCATCCTCCCCATCCCACTGCTGGAACGGATACTGTGGGCACTGCGGGAGGCATTCCCCCTGCCGGCGGACGCCGAGATCTCCATGGAGGCCAACCCCGGCACTGTGGAGCCGGACAGCCTGCGCCGTATGCGGACACTGGGCATCAACCGCTTGAGCCTGGGGGTGCAGTCCTTTCGCGATGCAGAACTGCGCCTGCTGGGGCGCGTGCATGACGCCGTGCAGGCGCGGCAGGCCATCCGCTGGGCGCGCCAGGCCGGCTTCGACAACCTCAACCTCGACCTTATCTTCGGCCTGCCGGGACAGTCCCTGGAGGAGTGGAAGCAGTCGCTGGAGGAGGCGCTCGCCCTTGCGCCCCAGCACATTTCTTTGTACGCCCTGAGCGTGGAGGAAGGGACACCGCTGGCGGAGATGATCCACGCGGGGAAACTGCCGGCCCCGGACGATGACCGCACGGCCGACATGTACCTCTGGGCGGAAGAGCGGCTGGAAGCCGCTGGCTATCTGCATTATGAGATTTCCAATTGGGCACTGCCGGGCTATATGTGCCGGCACAACCTGGGCACCTGGCGCAACGAACCGTACCTGGGCTTCGGCTCAGCGGCGCACTCCCACCTGGGCCGGCGCCGCTGGTGGAACGTGCGCGACCCCCATGCCTATATCCAGCGCCTGCAGGCCGGCCTATCCCTCATGGAAGGCGAGGAAACACTCACCGAAGAACTGGACATGGCCGAGACCATGATCCTCGGCCTGCGCCTAGTGGAGGAAGGGGTGGAGGTGGAGCGCTTCCGCCGGCGGTATGGCCGAACGCCGGCAGAGGCCTATCCCGAGGTGCTTGCGCGTCTGTCCGCCCAGGGATTGATCGAGATCCTGCCGGAGCGCGTCCGCCTGACGCAGCGCGGCCGGCTCCTGGGCAATCAAGTGTTTGCCGGCTTCCTGCCCGACTAGCTCTGCCGCCCCATCAGATAGTGCGTGAGCTCCCGCAGGGCGGTAATCCCTTCCTGATCGACGAACGGCTCGCGCGCCAGCCGTTCCAGATGGATCAGCGCCTCCTGCTGATAGCGGCCGGCCAGCTCCTCGCAGTAGGCCCTGGCCCCCACCGCATCGAGCAAGGTCACGACCTCCTGCACCGCTTCCGCCGGCACCTCCGGGGAATGGTACACCTCTTTCAGCCGCTCCTGGGCAGCCGCATCGCCGATCTCCTGGAGCCGGCGCACGGCATATACCAGCGGCAGGGACTTCTTGCGCTGGAGGATATCGCTCCCGCAGGGCTTGCCGGTGACCGCCTCCTCCCCCCAAATGCCCAGGATATCGTCCTGGATCTGGAACATCATGCCGAGGGCATCGCCGAAAGCATACAGGAGGCCGGCGGTTTCTTCGGGGACGCCGGCCAGCGCCCCGCCGATATACGCCGAAGCCGCCAGCAGGGTGGCCGTCTTCCCACGGATCATGCGCAGATAATCCTCTTCGGAAATGGCGAAGGTTTCCTCGAAGTACATGTCGAGGAACTGCCCCTCGGTGAGCGTCAGGCACGCCCGTTGGAAAGCCCGTTCGGCGCGATGGGCGCGCTCCGCCGGCACCCCCCGCTCCGTCAAGCTTCCCATGGTCAGATACGCCAGGGCGAACATGCCATCCCCCACGTTGATGGCATGGGGCTGGCCCCACAGGCTCCACACCGTCGGCCGGTGCCGGCGGGTGGCGCTGTTGTCCTCGATATCGTCATGGATGAGGGAGAAATTATGCAGGATTTCGATGGCGGCGGCCGCCGGCAGTGCCATCTGCGGGTCTCCGCCGGCCGCCTGACAGCTCAACAGGCACAGCAGGGGGCGCAGGCGTTTGCCGGTCGGGGCCTGCGCCGGCGCCAGGGAGCTGTCCCGCCACCCCATGTGATACTGCATCATCCCGTAGAAGCGCTCCACGCTGGGGTGCGGCGCCGCCACCGCGCGGCGCAGTTCTTCCTCTACTAATGGCAAATACATTTCCATGGCCTTGCGCAGGGCATTCATGGTCTGCATCCCATCATTGTTGTGTGCCGGCGCGGTGCACCGCCGGCGCGCTCCGCACCACAACCGGCAGGTTCTGCAGGTCCCGCAGGGTGCGGGAGCCGGTGCAGAACATGGCGATGCGCAGTTCCTGGATGATCTCCTGCAAATAGCCGATGACGGCCTCCGCGGACTGGGTCGCCAGGCGCAGGAGCGGATGGGCGATGCCGGCCAACTGCGCCCCCAGCGCCAGGGCCTTCGCCACATCCACGCCGCTGCGCAGGCCGCCGGAAGCGATCAGGACCGCCCCGGGCACGGCGCGCCGCGCTTCCATCAGGGCCTGGACGGTCGGGATCCCCCAATCCTCGAAGGCCTGGGCGATGCGTCGGGCGGACTCATCCGGCGCGCGGTACATCTCCACCTGGCTCCAGGAGGTGCCGCCGGCGCCGGCCACGTCGATCGCCGCCACGCCGGCAAGATGGAGCTGGCGCGCCAGCTCGCCCGAAATGCCCCACCCCACCTCTTTGACGATGACCGGCACGGGCAGGCCGGCGCACACCGCGGCGATCTTGTCGAGCAGACCGCGGAAGTTCGTGTTGCCGCCCGGCTGGAGCGCCTCCTGCAGGGGATTCAGGTGCAGGATGAGCGCGTCGGCGCCGATCAGTTCCACCGCGCGCCGGCAGTGTTCCAGATCGTACCCGTAATTGAGCTGGACCGCTCCCAGGTTCGCGCAGAGGAACACGTCCGGCGCGATATCGCGCACCTGGTACGTGGAAATGGTGGCCGCATCCTCCAGCGCGGCGCGCAGGGAACCCAGGGCCAGCGCAATCCCCAGCTCCTGGGCGGCCTGCGCCAGGTTGCGGTTGATGGTGCGCGCCCATTCGGTCCCGCCGGTCATGGAGGAGATGAGCAGTGGAGCGCGCAGGGCATGCCCCAGAAAGCGGGTCGAGATATCCACATCTTCCAAGGCCATTTCCGGCGCGGCCAGGTGGGGCAACTGCACCAACTCGAACCCGCTGGAGGGATAACGGAACGCCACATCTTCTTCCAGGCAGATGCGCAGATGGTCTTCTTTCCGCTGGCGGTGCGAAGTGGTCAATCCTTTTCTCCTGCTACGGAATGCCGGCGGGCGCAACGCTCGGGCCGGAATGGGGTTATAATACGGTGGAAGTATGGGCCAGTCGCCGGCCGCCGGCGGTACGCCCATCATACCCGCCGGCATGGGCCTTGTCAAACCGCCAACGGCACGATGTCCTCGCATTGTTGACAGCCGGCGCAAAGGGGATTACAATAGAACACGTTCTATCGTTCACTATTCCTGCCTTTCCTTACATGTTGTCAGCCATGTGTCACATCGCATCAATCTCTGGAGGTAGAGAACCATGACCATGACGCGTGAGGAAATCTTTGAACGAGTGAAGAAGATCATCGTCAACCAGCTCGGCGTGGATGAGTCCAAGGTTACCATGGAAGCGCGCTTCCGCGAGGACCTGGAGGCGGATTCACTGGACCTGGTGGAGCTCATCATGGCGTTCGAGGACGAGTTTGGCGGCCAGATTGAGGATGAAGAGGCCGAGAAGATCAAAACCGTGGGTCAGGCCGTGGAATTCCTCCTTGGGCGGGTCTGATCCCCGTCCGTTCCCACAAGGCCAGCCGGCTTTGGTGAACCACTGAGCCAGGAGTGGACAAATTCCACGACCTGGCTTATTATGCTTTGTGAATATCCGGAGACGCGCCGGCCCAACCGTTTCGCCGGCGGTCTTTGCAGAGATTTGAAGGAGTTTGATTTCGATGTCTGTCCCAAATGTATTGTCCAGCCGCAGCCCCGTCGCCATCATCACCGACACCACTGCCTCCATTCCCGACGAGCTGGTCAGCAAGCTGAATATCCACCTCATCCCCTATTACATCAATATCGGCAACAAGACCCTGCGCGACGTGTTCGACATCAGCCGGGAGAAGTTCTACCAGTGGCTCCCCACCGCCACCCAGCTCCCTACCACCTCGAACCCCGGACCAGGGGACTATGTGCGCATGTTCCGGGAGCTGTACGAGCGCACCAAGGAGATGGTGGTCATCACCATGACCTCCATCGGGAGCGGGGCGTATCAGGCCGCCAGCGTGGCCAAAGAGATGATCACCGAAGAACTGCCGGACATCAAGGTAGACGTCATTGACACGCGTCAAGTGGCCATGGCCCAGGGCTGGTCGGTGATCGAGGCGGCGCGGGCGGCGCTGGCCGGCGCCAGCCTCCAGCGTGTCATCGAAATCACCCGCCAGACGGCGGCGCGCGCCATGATGATCCAGACCGCGGATACCCTCAAGTATCTGTACATGGGGGGCCGCATCGGGCGCGCCATCCACCTGGTGGGAACCCTGCTGAACGTCAAGCCGCTGATCGGGATGGAGGACGGCGAGATCACCGCTTACGGCCAGGCGCGCAGTCGCTCCCGCGCCTATGACAAGATGATCTCCCTCCTGACAGAGCGCTTCGGCGCCGGCGCGCGCCTGAAAGTCGCCTACATACATGCCGCCGCGCCCGAGGAAGTCCAGGAACTGCGCCGCAAAGTGGAACGGGCCTTCCAGTGCGTCGAGTCGCTGGTGTCCGAGCTGTCGCCGGCGCTGGGCGTGCATTCGGGCCCCGGCACCACCGGCCTCGCCGTGGTCCCCGAGCCGTAATATATCTGACAGCCCTGTAAACACGAACTCCCCGGGGATGCCCGGGGAGTTTTCGCTCACCAGCGCGCCAGAACCTGCTCCAGCACCGCGATGGCCCGCAGATAATCCTCGATCAGGATGTGTTCCTCCGGCGTATGGTCCAGGTTGGAATCGCCAGGACCGTACGCCGCGATGGGGCATTCCCACGCCGGCCCCACCACGTTCATGTCCGAGGTGCCGGTCTTCAGCTTGAAGCGGGGAGTGCCCCCCACCGCCCGTATCCCCTGCAGGAACGCCCGCACCAGCGGCGTGTTCTTATCCGCCCGATACGGGGGCTCGCAAGTCCCGAAAGTGAGCTCCGCCGGCGCGGCGCGCTCCTCTATCCATGCCCGCACTTCCTCGATGTCTACCCCCAGCGGCCAGCGCAGGTTGATATGCATCTCCACCTGCTCCTGAAAGCCGTCGCTCTCTGTGCAGATGGAGACCAGCGTCGGGGTCAGCATGTCGAACTGGCGCGCTTTGCCGGCGTTCCAGGCGGAGGTATAGTCGGCCACCGCGTTCCAGAAGGCCACAGCGCACTCCGCCGGCGTCTCGCCCTGGCCGGCGGTATGTCCGCGCGGCCGGCGCAAACGGTAATTCACCGACAGCGTCCCCTTGTATCCCAGCGTAATATGTTCCCACCCGCTGGGCTCCCCGATGATCACTGCATCAGGACGATAGCGCGGCACCAGATGATGGGCGCCGCGCGAGCACCCTTCCTCTTCCACCGCGCCGACGATGATGAGCCGGCAGTCCGCCGGCGGGCCCTGGCGCGCCGCCGCCATGATGAATGCCGCCAAGGGGCCTTTGGCATCCACTGCCCCTCGGCCGTACAGCCGGCCCTCCTCCAGGCGCACCGGGATATACCCGCTCACCGTGTCCATATGCCCCAACAACATCAGGGTGCGCCGGCCCTCCCCCAGCTCGCCGACGGCGTTCCCCACCTCGTCCAGGTAGGCCCGCAGGCCCAGCTCCTGCATGCGCGAGACGAGCAGGCCGGCCAGCTCGCTCTCCTGGCCGGTCGGGCTGTATATGCGCACCATCTCCTGGAGGAGGGAGACCGGGTCAATCATCTTCCTCATCGCCCACCTGCAGCGTCTGGCCGAGGACGTCTATGACGGTATCCAGAACGTACTCCAGATCATCATCGGGGATCATCAGCGGCGGCAGGAGGCGCACAACGGTGGGGCCGGCCGGCAGGGCCATAATGCCCCTCTCATGCAGTACATCGAGATACGGCCGCGATTTGCACTTCAGCTCGATGCCGATCATCAGGCCCAGGCCGCGGATTTCCCGCACCATCGGCGCGTCGTGAAGCGCTTCCAGCCGGCGAAAGGCATAGGCCCCCTTCTCTGCGGCGCGCTGGGGAAGCCCCTCTTCCTCCAGCACCTGCAGGGTGGCCAAGGAGGCCGCGCAGGCCAGCGGATTGCCGCCGAAAGTCGAGCCGTGCAGGCCGGGCTTCAGCGGGGCGACCTTCGGCCCCAGGACAATGGCACCCATGGGCACGCCGCCGCCGATGCCCTTGCCCAGGCAGAGGATATCCGGCACCACGCCGGCGTGTTCCAGCGCCAGCATCTTGCCCGTGCGGCCCATGCCGGTCTGTATCTCGTCGAAAATCAGGAGCGCGCCGCGCTCATCGCACAGCCGGCGCAGGCCCTGCAGGAATGCCGGCTCCGCCGGCCGCACGCCCCCCTCGCCCTGCACCGGCTCGACGATCACCGCCGCCGTTTCTTCCGTGATGGCCTGCTCCGCCATCTCGAGCTTGTTCAGCGGGATGTGGGTAAAGCCCGGCACCAGCGGCTCAAAGGGCTTGCGGTACTTGGGATTGTGGGTGGCGGACAGGGACCCCATCGAGCGGCCGTGGAAGCCGCGC
>JACIWP010000012.1 GCA_014360855.1 Anaerolineae bacterium | reverse complement strand
CTTCCCAGCCGGCGTCAAATGGAGCTTCCTGCCGGCGGATGTCTTCCCGCGCTACCTGGTGTGCAACGCCGATGAGGGCGAGCCGGGCACCTTCAAAGACCGTGTGCTCATCGAACATGATCCGCACGGCCTCATCGAGGGCATTATCATCTCCTCGTACGCCTGCCAGGCCGAGCACGCCTTCATCTACATCCGCGGGGAATACGCCTTCGGCGCGCGCCGGCTTCAGCAGGCCATCGAGGAGGCCTACGCCCACGGCTATCTGGGCAAGAATATCCTGGGGAGCGGATACAACCTGGAACTGACCCTCCATAAGGGCGCCGGCGCCTACGTATGCGGCGAGGAAACCGCCCTGCTCACCTCGCTGGAGGGCGACCGCGGCCATCCCAAGCTGAAGCCCCCCTTCCCTGCCCAGAGCGGCCTGTACCGCAAGCCCACTATCATCAACAACGTGGAGACCCTCTTCAACGTGCCCTTCATCGTGGAGCGAGGGGCGGAGTGGTACCGCTCCTTCGGGACGGAGCGCAGTCCGGGCATCAAGCTGTTCTGCATCAGCGGGCATGTGGAGCGGCCGGGTGTGTACGAACTGCCGCTGGGGACCCCCCTGCGCACGCTGATCTACGAGTACGCCGGCGGTCCCCTGGGCGGGCAGGCCATCAAGGCCATTATCCCCGGCGGTTCGTCCACACCGATGCTGCCGGCGGACAAGATAGACGTGCCGCTGGATTACGAATCGGTGGCCGCCGCCGGCTCCATGCTCGGTTCCGGCGCCGTCATCGTTATCGGCGAGCGCACCTGCATCGTCTCCGTGACCGAGCGCCTGGCGGAGTTCTACCGCCACGAGTCGTGCGGGAAGTGCATCCCCTGCCGGGAGGGGACGGATTGGATGTACCAGATCCTGCACCGCATTGAGCACGGCCGGGGGAGAGAAGAGGACCTGGACCTCTTGCTGGACATCTGCGACAACATCGCCGGCAAGAGCTTTTGTCCGCTGGGCGATGCCGCGTTGGGGCCGGTGCGCTCCAGCATCGGCCTGTTCCGCGAGGAGTACCTGGAACATATCCGCCTGGGCCGCTGTCCCATGCGCGCCTGAAGGCGAAGCAGTGATCATGTCGACGCGAGAACGCTGGGGCGGGGTAGAGCAGTGACGAACGAAAACACGCTGCTGGACAATATGGTGACGCTGGTCATTGACGGCAAAGAGGTGGCGGTGCCGGCGCACAGCACGGTGCTGGATGCGGCGCGCCGGCTGGGCATACCTATCCCCACGCTGTGCCATTATGCCAAGCTCATTCCGGTGGGCGCCTGCCGCATGTGCCTGGTGGAAGTGGAGAAAATGCGCGGCCTGCAGACCGCCTGCACCACGGAGGTGCGCCCGGGCATGGTCGTGCGCACGGACACGCCGGAAATCCGCAAGGCGCGTGCCGCGAACCTGGAATTCCTGCTCACCAATCACCCGCTGGACTGTCCGGTGTGCGACAAGGGCGGGGAATGCGAACTGCAGGATCAGACCTTCATCTACGGTCCGGGGAAGAGCCGCTTCATCGAGGAAAAGCGCCACAAGGCCAAGGCGCGCATCCTTGGCCCGTATGTGATCATGGATCAGGAGCGCTGTGTGCTCTGCCGGCGCTGTATCCGCTTCCTCGAGGAGTGGACGGATGATGTGCAGTTGGGATTGTTCGAGCGCGGCCGGCTGACCTACGTGGATACCTTCAACGGCGAACCGCTGGACACCCCCTTCTCAGGCAACATCGTCCATATCTGCCCGGTGGGGGCATTGACCAGCCGCGTCTTCCGCTTTTCCGCACGGAGCTGGGAGCTGAAACACACCCCCTCCGTGTGCGTGAACTGCGCCGTCGGCTGTAATATCTCCCTGCACACCAAGTACAACCGCCTGAAGCGCATCGTCTCCCGCGAGCATCCCGATGTCAACGACGAATGGCTGTGCGATCGCGGTCAGTTCGATCACCGCGCCGCGGACAGCGCCCTGCGGGTCACCCAGCCCCTGGTGCGCAGGGATGGGGAGCTGAAGCCGGCGTCATGGGAAGAGGCGCTGGCGCGCACCGCGGAGGCACTGCGGGATACCGTAAGGCAGTATGGGCCGGCTGGGGTGGCCTGCGTGGGTTCCGCCCTGCACAGCAACGAGGCCAACTACTTGCTCCAGCGGCTGGCGCGCGGCGCGCTGGGCACCAATCAGCTCGATATGGCGGCGGAAGTGCCGGCGCGGGCGCGGCTTCTGCCCACTACCCGCAAGCTCGAACAGTCCGACCTGGTGCTGATCGCCGGCCTGGACCTGCTGGACACCGCGCCCCTGCTGGAGTTGTTCGCCCGGCACGCTGGCGTGATGGGATGCACCCGCTTCATCATCGTAGGCACGGAGCGCTCGCATCTGGCGCGCTTCGGCCGCTGGCTAAATTGCCGGCCGGGCACGGAAGTGGCCGTCATCAACGGCCTGGTGCACGCCATACTGCGGAGCGGTCGGGCGCGCACGGCGGCCGGCCTGGAACAGTTGCAGGCCTGGATGGAACCCTATACCTCCGCGGCGGTGGCGCATGCGGCCGGCGTGCCCGAAGCCGAACTGCTGGAAGCGGCCGAGGCGCTGGCGCAGGCACAGCGTCCGACCATCCTTTACGGCGGAGCACGTGCCGGCGATGCCGTACTGCGCGGCGCGCTGGGCAACCTGGCGCTGATCTGCGGGGCAGATGGGCCGGCCCTGGCGCCGGCGCAGGCCAATGCCATCGGCGCGCTGGATATGGGCGTCTCCCCCGCCTTCCTGCCCGGCTTCCAGTCCTATACCGATACCCACGCCTTGGATCGCTATCAACAACTCTGGGGGCGCCGGGTGCCGGCGGAGGCCGGCCAGGGCCTGCAGGCATGGCGGGAGCAGAGACTGCCGGCGGCCCTGGTGCTGGGGGCGGTGCCAGCCGGCCTGCGGGCGGAATTCCTGGCAGTCATCACCTCCTGGAAGGCGGAGGTGCCGGCGGATGTGGATGTAGTCCTGCCGGCCTGTGCGTTCACCGAAACCGACGGCACTTTCACCAATCTGACCGGTCGGGTGCAGTGGGCGCGTGCCGCTCTGCGCCCCATGGGCGAGAGCCGGCCGGCCTGGTGGATCCTGACCCAGTTGGGAGCCCGGCTGGGGGAAACCGGGTACTGGAACTTCTCCTCGGCGGAGGAGGTCTTTGCCGAGATCGCCCGCTGTGTGCCGGGCTATGAGGACCTTTCCTATGCGGTGTTGGGAGAGGCCGGCGCCCTGCGCAAGCTCGAACCTGAGCGTCTGACGGTCTATGAGGCCCATATCAGCCTGGCCGGCTGATTCTGGGCCGTGCATTGGGGAGAACAGGGGAAACCTATGGATTGGATTGATGCCCTGCTGATTCCTGCCATCAAAAGCCTGGTGGTGATTGTCGCCCTGCTCCTGGCGTTCGCCTACATGACGTATGTGGAGCGCAAGCTGGTGGGACGGTTCGTGCGGCGCTACGGTCCCAACCGCGCCGGCCCCTTTGGCTTGCTCCAGCCCATCGCCGACGCCTTCAAGGCCATCTTCAAGGAGGAGGTCATCCCCTCCGAAGTGGACAAGTGGCTGTACGTCATTTGTCCAGGCATCGCGGTGGCCGGCTCCCTCATCGCCTTCGGCGTGATACCGGTGGGCGACAGCTTCATGGCCTGGGAGCGCAAGATCACCATGGTGATCGGCGATGTGAACGTCGGGGTGCTGTATGTGGTGGCCGTGGCCGGCCTGGGTCTGTACGGCATTTTCCTGGGCGGCTGGTCCTCCAACAACAACTTCTCCCTGCTGGGCGCCCTGCGCAGTACCGCCCAGGTCATCACCTATGAGCTTCCCATGGGGCTGGCGCTGGCCAGCATCGCCGCCATCACCGGCTCCCTGCGCTTCGCCGACATCATCGCCGCTCAGCAGACCCTGCCGCTCATTGTCCTCCAGCCGGTGGGCTTCCTGATCTACTTCATCAGCGGCATGGCGGAGATCAACCGCTCTCCCTTCGATATGCCCGAGACGGAGAACGAGCTGGTCTCCGGGTACTCGACCGAATACGGCGGCATTAAATTCGCCATTTACTTCATGGCGGAATACATTAATATGATTGTGATGAGCATCCTGGTGGCCACGCTGTTCCTGGGCGGGTGGCAGGGGCCGTTCGCCCATCTCAGCCCGCTCCTGCAACTGGTGTGGCTGGGCGTGAAGGCCGCCGTGGTGCTCTTTGTGTTCATCTGGGTGCGCGCCAGTATCCCCCGCGTGCGCTACGACAAGTGGATGAAGTTCGGCTGGAAGTTCCTGTTGCCGCTGGGGTTGGCCAACCTGGTGGTGACGGCGGTCGTGGTGGCGCTGGTGGCCTGAGCGATTTTCCCTGCAGGGGTGGATGTGCATGTCAGCACTGGTGAACGCTGTCAAGGGTTTGATCCAACATTTGCGGGCGATGGGCATCACCCTCCGGTATCTGTTCATGAAGCCGGTGACGGTGCAGTATCCCGAACAGCCGCCGGAGATATACCCGCGTTTTCGCGGCCGGCATGAGCTACAGCGCTATGAGAACGGGCTGGAGAGATGCGTGGCTTGCGGCCTATGCGCGGCGGTGTGCCCTTCCGGCGCCATATACGTGGAGGCGGCGGAGAACGATCCGGAGCATCCCGTCTCGCTGGGCGAGCGGTATGCCAAGCGCTATGAGATCAACATGACGCGCTGTATCTTCTGCGGCTACTGCGAGGAGGCCTGTCCGAAGGGCGCCATCGTCATGGGACACGAGTTTGCCCTGGCGGATTTCGGCCGGCATGAACTAGTCTACTCCAAGGAGCAGTTGCTGGAGCCGGCCCACCCGCATGTCATCGTCAAGCAGGTGTGATGGGGATACCACATATGACCGCAACCCCCTTGGAAACCGTGTTGTTCATCATCTTCGGTGCCGTTGCCATTGCCGGCGCGCTCAGCGTCATCCTGGCGCGGCAGGTGGTCTACAGCGCCCTGGGCATGTTGGTGAACTTCGTGGCGCTGGCGGCCATGTACATCATGCTGAGCGCGGAGTTCCTAGGCATTGCCCAGTTGATCGTCTATGCCGGCGCCATTGTGGTGCTCTTCCTGTTCGCGCTGATGCTGGTGGGGGGCCGACGGCCGGCGGAGCAGGGGCGGCTGTCCCCCGGCTTTGCGGCGGCCGGCGGAGCGCTGGCCCTGATCTTCCTGGCCGAGGTCGCCTACCTGGTGGCGCGCATGACAGAGGTTGCCGGCGCCCGCGGCACGGTGACACCCGAGACCATCGCCCAGACCGGCCATATCCAGCTCCTGGGCGCCACACTCCTGTTGGAATACATACTGCCCTTCGAGCTGGCTTCCGTGCTCCTGCTGGTGGGCATAGTGGGCGCGGTAGTGCTGGCGCGGGCACGCCGGCGGTCCCAGGAAGAATAGCACGGGAGGGAAAAGCGTGGATGCCATCCGCTATCTGCTGATATTGAGCGCGGTGCTGTTTACCATTGGGGCGGCCGGCGTCCTCCTGCGGCGCAACGCCCTGGTCATCTTCATGTGCATCGAAATCATGCTCAACGCCGTCAACCTCACCTTTATCGCCCTTTCCCGCCAGTTGCAGTCGCTGGACGGCCAGATCTTCGTCTTCATGGTGATGGCGGTGGCGGCGGCTGAGGTGGCCATCGGCCTGGGCATTATCGTCTCTATCTTCCGCCACAGGGCCACTACCGATGTGGACGATGTTTCCCTGTTGAAGGGTTGATGGAAGAAAGGCCCCGGCGGCCGCCTTCCACGGACGTTTGAGGAGGACTGGATGGTTGCGTATGCATGGTTGATGCTGTTGTTCCCCCTGCTGGGCGTGCTGGTGAACGCCTTTTTCGGCCGGCGCATAGGCAAGCGGGCCGTGAGCTGGGTGGCCTGCTCCGCCATCGGCCTGTCGTTCCTGGTGGCCCTGGGGGTGCTCGTGGGCGTCGCCGGCACCAAAGGGATCGAACAACCGCTGTTCACCTGGATCCGCGCCGGCAACTTCCGCGTGGAGTTCAGCCTTCTGCTGGACCCGCTGTCCGCCCTGATGGCGGCGGTGGTCACAGGCGTCAGCTTTCTCATCCATATCTATTCCGTGGGCTACATGGCCGAGGATCCCCGCTACGCCCGCTACTTCACCTATTTGAACCTGTTCGTCTTCGCCATGCTCATCCTGGTGCTGGCGAACAATTATCTGATGATGTACGTGGGCTGGGAGGGGGTTGGCCTGTGCTCGTACCTGCTGATCGGCTTCTGGTTTGAGCGGAAGTCGGCGGCGGATGCCGGCAAAAAAGCCTTCATCGTCAACCGGGTGGGCGACGTGGGGTTTGCCCTGGGCATCATGCTCATCTTCGCCACGTTCGGCTCCCTGCAGTTCAGCGAGGTGTTCCGGCGAGCGCCGGGCGTGCTGGGGCCGGCAGTCGTGACGGCCATCACCCTCCTGCTGTTCATGGGCGCCACGGGCAAGTCGGCGCAGATCCCGCTCTACATCTGGTTGCCGGACGCCATGGAAGGCCCGACGCCGGTCTCGGCCCTCATCCATGCGGCGACCATGGTGACCGCCGGCGTGTATATGGTGGCGCGCAATCATGTGCTGTTCGACATGGCGCCGGCCACCATGGCAGTGGTGGCCTCCATCGGCGCGGCGACGGCCTTCTTCGCCGCCACCATGGCGCTGGTGGACAAGGACCTGAAGCGCATCCTGGCCTATTCCACCATCAGCCAGTTGGGCTACATGTTCCTGGCGGTGGGGGTCGGGGCATATAGCGCCGGCATGTTCCACTTGACGACCCATGCCTTCTTCAAAGCGCTCTTGTTCCTGGCCGCCGGCAGTGTGATGCATGCCCTGGCCGGCGAGATCAACATCATGAAGCTGGGCGGTCTGCGGGAGAAGCTCCCCACGACGTATGCGGTGTTCGCGGTGGGCGCGGCGGCGCTGGCCGGCGTCCCCCTGTTCTCCGGCTTCTTCAGCAAGGACGAGATCCTGTGGCGCGCCTTCCTGCGCTCGCCGGTGCTGTGGCTGGTGGGCCTGGTGACCGCTCTGCTGACCGCCGTGTACATTTTCCGGGCACTGTTCGTGACCTTCTGGGGGAAAACCCGGGCGGAGAAGAAGCTGTGGGAGCATGCCCATGAGGCGCCGGCGGTGATGTCCGTCCCCATGCTCATCCTGGCGGTGCTGGCGGTGGTCGGCGGCTATATCGGCCTGCCGCGGCTCTCACTGGTGGAGGGCTATTTGGAACCGGTACTGCCGGCCGAGCACATCGCCGAAGCCGGCGCGTTGGAATGGGTGCTGTTGGCCGTGTCGGCGGTAGTGGCGTTGGGCGGCATTGCCCTGGCCTATTACCTCTACGTGGTGCGGCCGGAGGTGCCGGCCCGGCTGAGCCGGCAGTACGCCCCGCTGTACACCCTGTTGAGCCGCAAGTACTACGTGGATGAGTTCTATATGACGGCAGTGGTGGAGCCACTGCGGCGGGTGGGACGCTTCATCGCCGAGCTGTTCGATCCGCAGGTGATCGATGGGGCGGTCAACGGGCTGGCGCGGCTGGCCGGCGTGTGCGGAGAGGGACTGGGCACGCTCCAGACCGGCCGGGTGCGTTCGTACGCCCTGAGCATCCTGGTGGGCGTGGTCATCATCCTGGGATATTTCCTGCTGCGGTAATTGGTGCGAGGGAGTAAGGGCCTGATGAATTCTGCGGGTTTTCCCTTATTGAGCCTGATCGTGTTCCTGCCGCTGGCCGGCGCACTGCTGGTGCTGGTGTGGGATAAGCGGGCGCATGCGAGCATCCGAGCGGTATCCTTGGGGATTACGCTGGCAGTGCTGGCGCTGACGCTGGCGGCCGTGGCGCTGTTCCGGCCGGCGGAGGCCGGCATGCAGTTGGTAGAGCACCTCCCCTGGATACCGGCGCTGGGCATTTCTTACCGCTTGGGGGTGGATGGCTTCTCGCTGTTCCTGCTTCCCCTCACAGCACTGCTCTTTGTCATCGCCGTGCTGGCATCGTGGAAGCCGGTGGGGAGCGATGAGGCGAGCCGCTCCGCCGTGCAGGGCTATTTCTTCTGGCTGTTACTGCTGGAGACCGGGGTGCTGGGCATCTTCCTGGCGCTGGACCTGGTGCTCTTCTACGTGTTCTGGGAGGCCATGCTGATCCCCATGTATTTCCTCATCGGCAGATGGGGTGGGGAGCGGCGGGCCTACGCCACGATGAAGTTCTTCATCTACACTATGGCCGGCAGTGCCCTGATGCTGGTCGCCATCCTAACCCTGGGCTACTTCGCCTATCAAGGCACAGGGGCCTGGACCTTTGACTGGCAGGCCCTGCGCGAGATGGCGCTGCCCTGGCCGGCGCCGCTCTGGCTGTTCGCCATGTTCGGGCTGGCCTTTGCAGTGAAGGTGCCGGTATTCCCCTTCCACACCTGGCTGCCGGATGCCTACGGTGAAGCGCCGACGCCGGTGACGGTTCTGCTGGCCGGCGTGCTCTCCAAGATGGGCATTTACGGCTTCGTGCGCTTTGGCCTCCAGCTCTTCCCGGAGGGACTGCGCACGGCCGCGCCCTGGCTGGCCGTCCTGGCCATCATCGGCATCCTCTACGCCTCCCTGTCGGCGCTGATGCAGAAGGATGCGAAGCGGGTGGTCGCATACTCCAGCGTGGCCCATTTATCGCTGGTGGTGCTGGGCGTGGTGGTGGCGAACGCGCAGTCGCTGGCCGGCGTGGTCATGCAGATGGTCAGCCACGGCATTTACGTGGCGGCGCTGTTCCTGATCGTGGGGATGCTGGAGGAGCGCCGCGGCACCCGGTTGATCGCCGAGTTCGGCGGCCTGTGGAAGCCGGCGCCGCTTCTGGGCGTATGCTTCCTGATCGCCATGCTGGGCGCGGTGGGGCTTCCCGGCCTCAACGGCTTCGTGGGCGAGTTCCTGCTCCTCGTCGGCCTGTTCCAGTCGGTGCGCGCCTATGCCGTGTTGGGTGCGCTGGGCATGATCCTGGGCGCCTGGTATATGCTGTGGACCTTTCAGCGCATCATGCAGGGGCCGGCGGAGGGACGCAACGCCGCTGTGCCGGATATGCGCGGCATGGACCTGCTGGTCATGGTGCCCCTGCTGGTGCTCATTATTATCCTGGGAGTATTCCCGAACCTGATCCTGGGGCCGGCCGGCGCGACCATCAATGCCCTGGTGGGGCAGGCGGCCGCTGTGGCCTGGCTCCCTTGATGGGGCGGCGGATCCTGGGCCGGCATTTCGTTGAAGCTAGTTTTTGAGGAGAGGAAATGAACATCGCGGATGTACAGGTGGTGAGCATTCTGCCCCAGACGATCATGCTGGCGGCCGCGCTGGCCGTCTTCCTGGCGGACCTGGTATGGAAGGACCGGAAGGGCATCGGACTGCTGGCGCTGGCCGGCGCCTTGGCCGCCTTTGCCGCCGCGGCCGGCATGCTGGCCGGCCCGGGCGCGCCGACCTTCCAGCATATGGCCACAGCCGACCGTTTTGCCCTGGTGATCAGCCTGGTGGTGAGCGCGGCGGCAGTGCTGGCCTTGCTCATCTCCCTGGACTATGTCGTGCGTGTGGAACTGCCGGCCGGCGAGTACTACGGTCTGCTCCTGCTGGCGGCCAGCGGGATGATGTTCCTGGGCGCGGCGACCCATCTGATGACCTTGTTCCTCTCGCTGGAAATCCTCTCCATCGCGCTCTATGCCCTGGCCGGCATCCGCACGACCGATATCCGCTCCGGCGAGGCGGCGATGAAGTACTTCCTGCTGGGGGCGTTCGCCTCGGCCTTCCTCCTGTACGGCATGGCCTTGCTGTACGGCGCGACGGGGAGCACATCCCTGGCCGGCATCGCCGCGGCGGTCCCGCAGAAGTCCGCCGACCCGATGCTGATCGGCGGCCTGGCGCTCATGCTGGTCGGCTTCGCCTTTAAGGTCGCGGCGGTGCCGTTCCATATGTGGACGCCCGACGTCTATCAGGGCGCGCCATCCTCGGTGACCGCCTTTATGTCGGTCGGGGCGAAGGCCGCCGGCTTCGCCGCGCTGGTGCGGGTGCTGGTGACGGTCTTCCCGGCCCTATATGCCTGGTGGGTCTGGCCGATGGGAATCCTGGCAGTGCTGACCATGACCTGGGGCAACCTGGCGGCGCTGGCGCAGGGGAATGTGAAGCGCATGCTGGCCTATTCCAGCATCGCCCATGCCGGCTATATCCTGGTGGGCGTGGCGGCCGGCGAGGCCGGCGTCAGCGGCGTGCTCTTTTACCTGATGGCCTATGCGCTGATGAACATCGGCGCCTTCGCGGTGCTGATCGCGCTGGAGCGCGCCGAGGCGGATGCCGCCGGCGTGGAGCTGGCGCGCATGAGCGGCCTGTTCCACCGCCAGCCGTGGCTGGCGGCCGCCATGACCGTGTTCATGTTTTCCCTGGCAGGGGTGCCGCCCCTGGCCGGCTTTTTCGGCAAGCTGTACGTCTTCAGCGCCGCGGTGCGGAGCGGCCTGATGGTGTTGGCCATCATCGGCGTCATCAACAGCGTCATCTCGGCCTATTACTACCTGCGGGTGGTGGCGCGTATGGCGCTGGCCGTGCCGGCGGAAGAGGTGGAGCCGGCGCGCTGTCTGGGCCTGTCCATCGGCACGGGCATCGCCGCCCTGGGCACCGTCCTGTTGGGATTATATCCCACCTGGCTGTTCAACCTGGTGCAGGGCACGCTGGCTGTGCTGTTCGGCGGGTAAGTCCCTATCCTTGCACGCCCATTCTCGGGGTTTCAGCTTTCTCCTCGCCAAAATTGACGTTGACTTTTCCCGCGAATATGGTTATAATAACATTTGAAAACGTATCTTTCCTCATACGCTGTCCTGCAACGGAAGTGCAGTCTTGCCGTCCCGCTTGAGTTCGGGAGGTGGGATTCTCGACCACACTGCGGTAGCTGGTTAACCGTTGATGAGCAGATACCGGACCCATTTTGTGCCTTTTTCGCCCTTCTGAGGGCGCGATGTGCTTCCGAATCCAGCAGCCCAATCACAAGCTGAGGAGCCGATGCTGGTCCCTTATGTTTCCCGTAACCTGGAAAGGAGGTGATGTGGAGAGCTGAAACGCGTCCGCTGTCTGTTCCCCTGAATCTCTGCATTGTTCATGCATGAAAGGAGCAGGAACGACATGAGACGAAGTGTATGGCGATGGCTATGTATCCTGGCGCTGTTCGCACTGTTGATCCCTCTTTCCGCTGTTCCCTCGGCGGCAGGGCCGGCATCCGCGCCAACAGCGTCCGATGGCGCAGTGAGCGCGGTCAGCGCCTCGGACGCCGGCATGGCCAAGGTGCATCCCAAACTGCGGGCCCGACTGGCCACTGCCGCGGCCGATGAGGAGTTCCACATCATCCTGCGGGTCAAGAACGGCGTGGATATCACCCGCTATCTGCGCGAGCCCCTGATCCGCCCCTTCTCCGACGATGGCTTCACCACCGTGTACGGCTACGTCAAGGCCGGCGTGCTCCCCAAGCTGGCCAACAACCCGGCGGTGAACGTCATCCTCCCCTTTGAGCCAGTAGTGGAGCCGCCGATCTATCGCGACCCGGATGCGCCGGCCAAGCCGCTGGGGCGCGAGGCGGTGCAGGCCAAACTGGCGGAGATCGCCGCCGGCAAGACCAAGGCCAAACCCGAGGGCAGTGACGTGGGCGCGGCCGGCTGGCACGACATCCTGGACAACCACAAGTCCAAGGCCGCCTGGGAGAAGGGATTCACCGGCGAGGGCATCCGCGTGGCCGTGGTGGACTCCGGCATCGACTTCGCCCACCCGGACCTGATGGGCACCTGGGCGGTACAGCCCTTCGGCGACTACGAAGGCTGGCCCATCATGATTGACACCTATTCCCTCCTCCTCAAGGCCTACGACTATTACCTGGGCTATGACTTCGTCGCCAGCGGCATGACCTGGTACGTGGATACCACCACGACCATCACCGAGGCGGACCCCACTTATCAGCCCATCGGCGCCTCCGAGCCGCACACCTATACCCTGACCGGCACCAGCCTGAGCGGGGTCTACCGTATCGGCTCTCATCCCGATGATTCCCTGCGCCAGTGGTGGTGGGGGGAGCGCGTCGCCGTCCTGCTGGTGGACGAGCATGAGCCGGGCGTCTACGACACGGTGTACGTGGACCTGGACGATGACTACGACTTCACCAACGAGAAGCCGTGCACCAAGGAAGACCCGGTCTCGTATCGGGACCTGGACGGCGATGGCTTTGCGGATGTCTCCGGCGGCCTGATCTACTGGATCGCCGACGGCGAGCATACCGTGCCCTTCGGCTGGCTGTGGGGCTTCGAGCCGGATCCCGCCGGCAGTCTGGTGGCCTTCTTCCTGAACGATCCCCTTATGGGCGGCGGCGATCACGGCACTCTGTGCGCTTCAGCGGTGGCCGGCCAGGGCGTGGTTGACGGCGGCGCGCCGCCGTACAAGCCGGCCGGCGACGGCACCCCATTCACCGGCATGGTGGTGGGCGGCGGCCGCGATGTGGCGCTGGTCGGCGCCGGTGACTTCTACACCTACGGCGACGCGACCTACGACATGTATCTGTGCATGGTGTACGGCCTGGATGGGAGCGTGCGCACCGGCGACGAGGTCCACATCGCCAGCAATAGCTGGGGGAACTCCGCCACAGACAACGACGGCTGGGATTACGAATCCCGCATGATGTCCACCCGCCAGCGCCTGTACAACCCCAACATGAGCATCCTGGTCTCCACTGGCAACGGCGCTCCGGGCTACGGCACCATTACCTCGCCGGAGGATGACTCCTTCATCGGCGTCGGCGCCTCCACCCAGATGGGCTCCACCGGCTGGGACTCTGCCACCACCATGGATCAGATCACCTACGGCGATGTCACGCCGTGGTCCGGCCGCGGCCCGACCGCACAGGGCAACGTGGGCGTGAAGGTGGTGGCCAGCGGCGCCTATGCCTCCGGCGATATCCCGCTCAACGAGTGGGGTGAGGGTTGGACGGCCTGGGAGACCTGGGGCGGCACCAGCCGCGCTGCTCCCATTGCCGCCGGCAACCTGGCCCTGGTGTACGATGCCTTCCTGCAGGCGCATGGCCGGCTGCCGACCTGGGCGGAGGCTCGCGCGATCTTTATGTCCGGCGCCACCTCCACGGAGAATGACGTGGTGGTGCAGGGCGCCGGCCGCGTGAACGCCGATCGCGCCACCGACCTGGCCGGCGGGCTGTACGGCGTCTTCGCCACCCCCGATAACTGGACGGTCGGCGATTACCGCGGCGACATCTTCCCCGGCTTCGCCAAGGTCGTCTTCCCCGGCCAGACCTACACGGGCGAGTTCACCCTGACCAACCCCGGCACTGCTGATGTCCATGCCACCGTCTCGTCCGATACGTTGGTCAAGATCGGCGAGATGAGCTTCGAATGGACATCCTCGCCCATGGATCAGGAGGATGCCTACAACTTCAACCGCCCGAACTACCTCCTGCGCGATCTGAGCGCGGATGTCCCCGAGGGTACCGACCTGATGATCATCCGCATGGCGATGCCGTGGGATGAGTTCGACCCCGAAGGGGATTACAACGCCCAGACCAACCAGATCTGGCGCATGGTGATCTACGACTGGACCGATGTCAATGGGGATGGGGACCTCTGGACCGACCTCAACGGCAACGGCACGGTGAACTGTCCGGGCGGCTGGGGCAGTGCCGGCTGTGAGGTGGACGGCGGCGAGTACATGCGCTTTGCCTACCTGCACAGCACCTCCCCGACCGAGATGGTGACCATCCACAAGCCGCTGGAACGCATGCATGACGGCATCTGGCTGGGTCTCCAGCACAGCCGGCGCAACGCCAGCGTGCCGGTCACCCATCTCAAATTCCGCGTCGAGTTCTACCGCCACATGCCGTGGGATGTGCTGGGCCTCGGCGAAGAGGGTGCCCCCGAGATCGAGGTGCACGTGCCCGCCGGCGGCGAGGCGGCCTTCACCGCCACCGTGCGCATCCCCGCCGATATGCCCGTCGGCTTCTACGAGGGCGCCATCCTGGTCTCCGACCCGGGCGACGGTGCGCATGAGCCGCATGTCACCACCATCCCCGTGGTCTTCAACGTAGCGGCTCCTTCGCCGAACTTCGTCTTCGGCGGCCCGCCGGCCTCGCTCCATCCGTATGACAACGGGCGCATCTTCGGCGCCATGGACCAGGGCTGGCGCGCTGAGACCGGCGATTGGCGCTTCTACTTCTTCGACGTGCCCGATGACCTGCCGGCCGGCACCAACTTCCTGGTGGACACCCGCTGGGACAACGTGCCCACCGACGTGGACACCATCGTGCTCGGCCCTGCACCCGACCAGTTCACCTCCGACCCGGAGGATCGCTGGTACCAGCCGGACTACTACGGCCCGTACACCCTGGACTACACTGGGCGCAGTACCAATACCAACATCGGCGCCGGCACCTGGGTGTTCGACACCGCCACCGGTACCCAGCATGAGATCGTCTCTGCGGAGGGCCGCGCCGGCCTGAACGCGGTGCTCCTGCACACCGTCATCTTCGCCGGCAAGGACGTCAGCGAGTCCATCGCCGGCCAAGTGGGCACCATCCGCGCCCAGCCGTCGCCCATCGAGATCTTCACCACCCAGGCAACGGGAAGCCTGCCCGTCGAGGTCGTCTCCTCCCTGAACCTGGCAGACCTGTCGGTGGACGGCTTTGGCCTGAGCGTGCCGGAGGTATTGACCGAACAGCCCATCAGCCAGGACGATCCGGACGATCCCTGCACCGCCAGCTTCACCCATGATCTGACCATCGAACACGGTGCCCTGCTGGACGTCTGGACGGAGAACACCGCCCACGGCAGTGACATTGACCTCTTTGTCTACTACGACGCCAACCACGACGGTGTCTTCGACTGTCCTGGCGAGCGGGTCGGCTCCTCCACCACGCCCACCGACCAGGAGCGGGTGACCATCAACTTCCCGCCCGACGGCGCGTACCGCATCCAGGTGCACGGCTGGGGCATCTCGGGCGCCAGCGACGTCTTTGACATCACGGTCAACGCCGTCCAGGGACGCGATCTCTCCGTGCCGGCGGCACCCGTCGGACCGTTCCCGGCCGACACCCCCATCTCCTTCGACCTGGCCTGGAACGTGCCGTCCATCGAGCCGGGCATGGAGGCCTACGGCATGGTCCTGCTTGGCCCCTCCGTGGCGCCAGGTGCGGTGGCCATCCCCGTCACCTTCAGGACGCCGGAGACCAGCATGGCCGTTATGCCGGCCAGCGCCCAGTTCCGCGTCAGCGAGACCCAGTCCGTGGACCTGGAGGTCACCGGTGCCGAGAACCTCTATGCCGCCGAAGCGCACCTGACCTTCGATCCTCGCGTGGTGCATGTGAAGTCGATCACCCAGGGCGATCTCCTGCCAGCCGGCAGCAGCACCGCACTGCTGAACTTTGACAACTCCCTGGGCAAGATCGACATCGCCATCACCCTGCTGGCGCCGGCCGCGCCGGTCAGCGGCGATGGCACCCTGGTCACCATCGAGTTCGAGGGCGTGGGCGTCGGCACCTCGGAGGTCGCCTTCACCAGCGCCACCTTCTCCGATGCGGAGGGCCATGCCCAGCCGGTCTGGCTGCACGATGGCGCCTTCACCGTGCTGACGAACCTGGGCACGGTCGCCGGCCGCATCACCCTGCAGGGGCGCAGCGATGCCACCGGCGTGGTGCTGACCATTGACGGCATCACCGCCACGGTCACCGATCCCGCCGGCAACTTCGTCATCACCGATGTGCCCATGGGCACCCGCACCCTCACCGCCTCCTTCGACGGCTACCTGGATGCCGCGGTGCAGGTGGACGTCCTGCCCGAACAGGAGGTCACTGTGCCCACGGGCAAACTGCGCGGTGGTGACGTCAACAACGACGGCATCATCAACGCTCAGGACCTGGCCATCGTCGGAAGCGCCTTCGGGACCACGCCGCCCAGCGACCCGCGGGCAGACCTGAACGGCGACGGCACGGTCAACATCTTCGACCTGGTGCTGGTGGGCGCGAACTTTGGCGCGACCTCACCGACACCTTGGCAGTGAACCCTGTACCGCCCAGGGAGGGGAGGTCTCCCCTCCCTGGGCCTCTCCCCGACCCGAGGGATAGGGGAGTTTGACAGAAATCGGCATATTCGGTACACTGCCGGGTAGGTCTTGGGTATGCACGGCCATGGGAACATCCCGGCGGAAAGGAGAGCGAGAAGCGTGAAACGAATTGGCTTGGCAATGATCATAACGGTTGCGGCGCTGTTGGGGCTGGTGGCCTATGCCTATGCGCAGGCCGGCGCCTCTGTCGTGGTCTCCCCGGCCACGCAAAGCGTGGAGATGGGCCAGCCGGCGCAGGTGGCCATCCGCATCAACAATGTCACGGGCCTGTACGGCGCCGAGGTGCACATCCACTTTGATCCCACCGTGCTCAAAGTGGCCTCGGTGACTTCCGGCGACCTGCTGGACCCGGCCCACAGCAGTGTCATCTCGAATCACGACAACACCGCCGGCACCATTGACTATGCAGTGACCCTGCTGGCGCCGGCGCCGGCCGTCAGTGGTTCCGGCACCCTCTTCACCGTCCGCTTCGACACCCTCAAGGACGGTACCTCGGCCGTGGATATCACCAATGCCATCCTGGTGAACGCCGAGGGCGCACAGATCTCGGCGACGGTGAGCGATGGACAGGTGAGCGTGACCCTGCCGCCGGAGATTCCGGAGGCCGGCACGCTGGCTCTGCTGGCGTCGGGACTGGCCGGCCTGGCCGTCTTCGCCCGACGAAAGTGGGGCAAATAAGCACTTGACAAGCCGCCGAAATCAACAAGGCCAGGGAGGACATTCCCTGGCCTTGTTGTTCTATTGAGGTAAATACGGTCACTCACACAGAACCAGATGGCCGCGGCCGGCGTGGTAGTCGTACTGCTTGCCCTCGTACTCCAGGATGAATTGATAGCCCGGGGTGATGACCTGCGCGTACATCATGCCGGGCTGAGGACAACCCAGGCTGGTGTCCGGCCAGAGGACAGGCTCCGCCTTGATCACCTGGATGCGCGCCGGGCTGACCCCGAGCTTGCCGGCCAGCTCCTGCCGCGCCTGCTCCAGCATGCGCTGACCCTGCTCGTCCAGCGACTTCACGGCCTCTTCTCCTCCCGCCGGCTGAGGTGCGGGTCCCGCCGGCGGCAGTTCTCCGCAGAAGACCACCCGCTTGCCGTAGCCCCGGTACAGATAGCGCTGTTCGCCGCTTTTCAGCACGATCTCCTGGCCCATGACCTGCGCCGGCAGGGTCTTATCCAGCTCGCCGGCGCCCGGACAGCGCAAGTCGTCGGGGGTCAATTCGACGACGGCGGAAGACTCGACGATAATATCCTCTGGCGCAAGCTGAAGGCGCTGAGCCAAATCTGCCACTGCCTCTTGCTGGAATTTCACAGTTTCCTCTATCGTGGGCGTCCCTGTGCCGGCCGGCGCGGTTTCCAACTGTTTCGTGGCCGGCGCCGCCTGCGGCGCGGCACAGCCGGCCAGCACCAGCACTACCGCCAGACCAGCGATCCACCATCGCATCATCTTGCCCATCGGATTCCCTCCTGACTACCAGGTGTTCCCTGGTACACTGCATATATGAGACGCTGGCGGCGGAGAGGAAGTTCCTGCGCCGGCGTCAGAGCACGCTGGCGATGAGAGAGATCAGCAGGTTGCGGAGGAGCTCCAGCAAGATGATGGCGATAATCGGGCTGATGTCCAGCATCCCGATCAGAGGCACCACCCGGCGGATGGGCGACAGGATCGGCTCCGTGATCTGATGCAGGAAGCTGACCACCGGGTGGTCCGGGCGCACATTGAACCACGAGAGGAAGACCCGGGCGATAATGGCCAGGTTGAGCAATTCAAAGAGGATGGAGATGAATCTAATCAGAAAGGTCGCCATTTTGCTTCTCGATCAGCTCCCCCAAGTAGCGTGATTTCTGATAGGCCGCCCAGATAGCCTTGGACAGGACGGTGCGCATGCCGCCCTTCTCAAGCTGGTAGAGCGCCTCGGCGGTGGTGCCGCCGGGCGAGGTGACCGAATTGCGCAGTTCGACGGGGTGCAGGCCGGTCTGCTTGGCAATCTCCACCGAGCCTTCGATGGTCTTGAGCACCAACTGCTGAGCGATGCGTCGGGAGAAGCCCAGGTGCACGCCGGCATCAATCAGGGCCTCCATAAAGAAGAAGACGTAGGCCGGCCCGGTGCCGCTGAGCGCGGTCGCCATGTCCAGATACTCCTCATCCTCCATGAAAATCTCATCACCCAGCGCGCTCAGGATCTGCCGCGCCTGCGCGATCTGCAGTTCCGTAGCCTGGGGGGTGGCGGTCCAGACGGTCATACCCATGCCCACGCGCGCCGGCGTGTTGGGCATGGCGCGCACGACGGCCTGGCGGTTCAGGCCCTGGGAGATAACGCGAATCTTGGCGCCGGCCACAATGGAAAGGATGAGCGCATCCTCGCGCGGCCTGTCGTGCAGTTCCTTCAGCACCTTCGGCAGGACCTGCGGCTTGATGGACAGGACGACGATGTCCGCTTCCCGCACGGCCTCGACGTTGTCCGTGGTGGCCTGGATGCCGTAGCGGGAGCGAAGATACTCGCCGCGCTCAGGGCGCGGCCCGCTGGCGATAATCCGTTCTGGTGCGATGCGGCCCTGGTCGGTCAGGCCCTTGATCATGGCCTCGGCCATGGTGCCACTGCCGACGAACGCCATAATCGAGTTGCGAAACATGTCACATTCCCCCAAACGAGCGCTTCGCCGGCCAGTTTCCCGGCCGGCGGCGAACAACTGTATCTTAATCCAGATCGCTGTTTCTGTCAACTAAAAGAAAGACTTGCGCCGGCAGATCATCGCCCGATGACAGCCTCCCCAGAGGGTGTCGTCATCGGGCGACCCGAAAGTGAAGAGCCGAGGCCCTGAGCGGGCCGGCGGAACTTCCGCATGCGCTAGATAAACAGCGTGATGTCCGAGTCCCGCGCCTCTGCGATATACGTCCCCACCGCGCAGTAATCGTCAATCCATTCGGTATGCAGGTCCTCACGGCGGATGCCCATGATCTCCATCGTCATGTCGCAGGCGAGCACCCGCCCACCCATCTCCTTAAAATCGCGCATCAGGCGCTCCAGCGAGGCGACATTGGCCTTTTTCATGCGCTGTTTGACCATCCATTTGCCCAGGCCCAGGAAGTGCATCTTCGACAGGGGTCCCTTGTCCAGCGCGCCCTTCTTCAGCCGCTGAAGCCCCCAGAAGGTGAAGTAAATCGCCACATCCATGCCCATCGCCAGGGCGCCGTTGCCGATGATCAGCGCGCTGTAGACCTTATCCATATCGCCCGAATGCAGGATGATGGTGGCCTTTTGGGGCCGGCCCTCTTGCTTGTCCGCCATCGTCGTCCCTCCTTGTGCACAGCACATGCCAGCGTACGCTTACCGCTGAATGCGAATGGTCCAGACATCCCCCTCCTCGCGGATATCCAGGATGGTCAGGTTCAGCGCCTGAACCGCCAGGGGAATCTCCTTCTTCGACGAAGGATGGGTGCCGATGACCTCAATAATGTCGCCCGGCGCGGCCTTGCGAAGGGCCTTGCGCGTCTCCACCAGCGGCACCGGGCAGGTCTCTCCCCGACAATCTACCGTGATCACGGCCATGGGCGTCCTCCTTTCCACCTCTCTGCGTTTACCCGACGAATTCGACTTCCACCTGCTGGATATCCCAGAGGGTGCCCAGCTTCTCCATGATTTCCTCGCGGATGTTGTTGGCGAACTGATGGTCCGCCGGCATGTCGATCGTCACCCGCACCACGCCGTTCTCCAGCGTCACGTCTCTGACGATCTTGGTGCGCACAATATCCAGCCCCACCACCGGGTTCATGACGCGCTTCAGCCGGCGGTTGATTTCCTCGAGGGTGGTAGGCACCCTCTCTTTGATAAGCCCCTTCTTCTCCTCATAATTCTGGATCGCCGCCCGCAGGCCGTCAATGGCCAGCACCGAACAGTGCACCTTCACCGGCGGCAGTCCGCCCAGCGCCTCGGCGGCATCCTTCCAGGTCAACTGCTTGGCCTCCTCGATGGTCTTGCCTTTCGCCAGCTCTGTGATAATCGAGCCGGTGGCGATATTGGAGGCACACCCATAGGACTCGAATCGGATATCGGTGATACGGTGCGTCTGTTCGTCCACCTTCAGGTACACCGTCACCATGTCGCCGCACGCAGGGCTCCCTTCGGTAGCCTTGGCGTCAGCGTCCTCCAGCCGGCCCACATTGCGCGGGCGTTTGAAATGCTCCATCACAATCTCGCTGTATGGCAGTGGCATATTCCACCTCCTCGTTCTAGTCTTTGCCCAATGGGCTGATGGCGCGCAGTACCGCGACGATCTCGTTCATCGCCTCCACGACCTTGTCCACCTCTTCCTCCCGGTTGAAGCGCCCCAGGGTGAAGCGCACGGAGCCGTGCGCCCGCTCGTGGTCGCCGCCGATGCCCAGGATAACATGGCTGGCCTCCAAAGAGCGGCTGAAACAGGCGGAGCCGGTGCTGACGGCGATGCCCCGCATGTCCAACTGGAGCAGGATGGATTCCCCCTCGATGAAGCGGAAGGAGATGTTGGCATTGGTAGGAAGCCGCCGGCTCGGATGGCCGTTCAGCCGCGTGTGCGGGATCTGCAGTAAGCGCTCGATGAGGGCATCTCGCATGCGGCGCAGTCGCTCCGTCTCCTCCGGCGTGATCAGCTCGATGGCCTTGGCGAAACCCACCGCGCCCGGGATGTTCTCCACGCCGGCGCGCAGGTTGAACTCCTGAAACCCGCCGTCCATCCACTTCACGATGGGTGTCCCCTTCCGGATGTACAGCCCACCGATGCCCCGCGGGCCGTGAATGGTATGTGCCGAGACCGTGATAAGGTCCACCGGCACCTGGCGCACATCCAGCGGCACCCGGCCAAAGGCGTGGGTGGCGTCCGCGTGGAAGATCACGCCGCGCTCCTTCAGGATGCCGGCGATGGCGGCAACATCCTGCAGGGTCCCGATCTCCTGATTGGCGACCTGGATGGAGGCCAGGATGGTATCCGGCCGGATAAGACTGCGCAGATGGTCCAGGTCCACCAGGCCGTGCTCGTCCACCCGCACATAGCTGACCTCAAAGCCCTGCTTTTCCAGCGCCTTGACGCTTCCCAGCACGGGGAAGTCCTCGATGGGGCTGGTGATGATATGCCGGCCCTTCTTCGGCGCCAGCGCCGCGGCAACACCCTTGATGGCCATGTTGGTGGATTCTGTGTCGCCGGAGGTGAAGATGAACTCCTCCGCGTTGGCACCTAACGCGCCGGCCAGTGTGGCCCGGGCGCTTTCCAGCGCATCGCGGGCTTCAATCCCCAGGGAATAACCGAACTGGGAAGTCGCCACGGCGAAGGTATCGAAGTAATACGGCCGCATGGCCTCCCACACCCGCTCATCCAGGCGGGTTACCGCCGCGTTGTCCATATATATCGTCGTCTCGAACATCATCTTTCCTCCTTCAGCCGGCAGGATGGCTCTTGCGTACGTGATAATTATATACCAAAATCGTAAATTATGCAAGTACTGCAGATTACGCTGTTGGAGCAGACGAGCAAGCGCCATACAGCCAACGCCGGCCCTACATGCAGGTAAATGCGGAGTATAGCCCCCTGCCCCACCCTCCTGATCCGCGCTTGACGCCGGCCGGAAATCTCGCTACAATGGACGTGCCGCCTTTTCCGAGGGCTGTGAATGGCCGGCGCGGTGCCGCCGTCGTGACATCATCAAAGGGACCGGCCGTATTATGGAATCTCGACTCCGTCAGCTCATCAACCAGATTGACCCCACACGCCTGGCACACCTGACCATGGAGCTGGCCCGCATCCCCAGCCCCACACGCCAGACCGAGGCGATTGTGACATGGTACGCGGAGTATGCCCGCGACCGCGGACTGCCGGCGGAGGTGCGCCGCGATGCGCCCGACGGGGCGACCGTGGTCATCTCCCTGCCCAGCGCCGGCGTCGGCCCCACCCTCACCCTGCTCGGGCACCTTGACCATCGGCAGCTGGACCATCCGCCGGCGTACCAG